>NZ_JBBECH010000093.1:0-51559 GCF_040881935.1 Saccharospirillum sp.
GAAAATCGACATTAACTTGTTAAAGAGCTGTCTAAAACAGGTTGACAGGTTCCGAACTTTTCCTTCCACACCCTTGGTGTTAGCTCAGCCACATCACTGGCCGGATGCTCACTGATTCTCTGCAAGACATCCGTCAGATAAGTGTACGGATGGATATCATGCAGTTTGCAGGTGGTGATCAGGCTTTGGATGATGCCAACGTGTTCGGCACCCAACTCAGTCCAGCAGAAGAGCCATGTTTTGCGACCCATTGGGATGGGTCTGAGTGCTCGCTCCAGATGGTTGGTGTCCATCGGCACCTCCGGATCTTCCAGAAAGACACGCAGGGCGTGTTCCCGACTGATCACATAGCCCAAGGCCTTGGTGAACGGGTCCTTGGGCAGCAGGTCCGATCGGCGCAACTGGTCTTCGCACCATTCAAAGAAGGCATCGACCACCGGCTTGCTGTGCTCCAGTCGAACCTGGTGTTTCTTGTCACCGGCGAGATCACGCGCTTTGATCTCGGTTTCGATCTGATAGAGTCGACCGATCCAGTCCAGCGCCTCGGCCAAGTGCAAACAGGACATCCACGTTAGTCGCCTATTGAGGCGTTGGTTTTAATAGCTTATATCTATTGATTGATGTCATTCGGATGGTCGGCCTTCAATACAGTCACCTTAGTGGACACGGCAACTGCTGGGGTAACGCACCAATGGAAAGATTGTTCCGAAGGTTGAAAATTGAATGAAAATCTTCAGGTGGGTGTCCCAACTAGGTACTGCAGATGGGGTATGGGTATGTGAGTGGGAATCCGTTGAAGTGGACGGATATACTAGGGTTGGTGACTTTTAAGCCAGGACCCAGTGGCGCAGACGTCACTGGGTTGCAAGAAGAAATTACTAAGTTGTACCCAACTATAGACAGCACGTATGAAGATTTGGGTCATGACGAGCCAGTCATTACATCCGGTACTGATAGCCATGAGGATAAACCTGGTTCTTTGCATAACGATGGCCTGGCAATCGACATCCGTGGCAATGACAAAGACGAATCGGATAATAAAAAATTGGCTGATGAGCTTCAATCTAGGCTGGATACGCAGTATGGTGACGGGGACTACGATGTTATTTTTGAGGATAAGCCTGAAGAATATGATATGTTAGATCACATCCATATTGAGTATGATCCAGATGTTCCTCCAACAATGAGAGAAGATATGAACAACGTTAAAGGAGATGCTTATGGTTATTGTCCGGCATAGCCTTGGCGTATTGTTCACATTATTTTCTGCCTCTGGTTTTGCTTTTGATCAATACCTGCTTAAAAGTATTGAGCAATTTGATGAGTTTAGTCATGTTGCCGTTGAGAGGGGGTCCATATTCAGCTGTCCAAGCCGCACTGAGGAATGCTTAATACAGCAGTTGAATGAAAATGTACCGCTGGATAATGTGGACCTTTTTTTAAAGGTGTCTCCAGGTTTGATTAAGCCTCGTTTTTCCACTGAAATTGATGGTGTCAGACTGGACCCAGATGATGAGCTGATTCTATTGGATTATTTAATGGAAGGTCGTAGCAGAATTCTCTTTGAGGGAAAGTATTATCGTTGGAAGGTGCCAAGGAGCTTTGAAAAATGTGCTGAACCTGACAATGACCTTCGGTATTGTTGGGCGGAACTTATTCGTCCCGCCAGTATTGAAAGGTGGATGTACGTTGAACAAAATCACTACGGAGCCTATTGGGTGCCATGGGAATACATTGAAGTATTAGACTAACGCTTGGAGGCGGCTAATTTGTGCCTATCCAAAAACACGGCTATATAGGACACCCAGAGCGCCGGGCTAAGCCGGTAAAAGATTGGAGGTGAAAGTCCTCTGCCTGGTAAGGGCTAGCAACCCGCCAGGACCTCGAGTCATGGGCCACTGCTCGTAAGGGTAGGGGTTAAGCGTTGACAGAGGAATGTGCAGGCTCAGTATTGAGCTCCGAGATCACATCCCGAGAATGCCGACCTTGTTGGGTGAAGAGGAAGGCAACATGGTTGTGTTGCGATAAAGCGAGTGACGCAGCCGATTCTCCGGAGTCGTTAGACCTGATACATGTACGGATGTCTTTTACGCGGAACCCGGGAGGTCCTGCGTTGGGTGATTGGTCTCCAGTCACCGGGTCGGGGAAGCCTAAGAAGCGTAGCCCGAACCTCTTGCAATGCAGGAAGTCGGATGGTGACTCTTGAGACACCCACATTAGTCGGCTATCAGTGTTTGGTTTTTGATAGCTTTGATTAATGAAGGTAGAGCCATCTATCGTTCGGGTGAGTGTTCATGTAAAAAGTGGTGAGCAAAGCTTCTTGAGTGATGTCGAGACCGCGCATTGAGCTGAGTAGTTTCTGACGGGTTTAGCTGCGAATATAATATCAAAGTCAGAAATCACGCGGAATTAGTTCAACAGCCTGTTAAAGGTCAGTAGAGTAAACTCTAATATTTTTCCGGATAGTTCACGTTGTGTTTATTTAACTGAAGAATTGAAATAGTCATATCATAGGCTATTGAGTAATCTGGACATCCAAACCAAGAGGCTATCAAATACTTAATTTCTATAGGTTTAACTAATATTGTGATGGGTATCCAGATAAGTCATTACTCGAAGTCAATATGACAACAAGTCGGCATTAATGAGTGAGACTTGAGCTAAACTGAATGAGTAACGTGGCCGCAAACTAAACAGTGAAGCCATCGAGCAGTGAAGCGATGAAAAAGGTTGCGTCGTTCTTGGGAGTTCATGATGAACGAAGAACTTGAAACGGACTATCTCATCGTGGGTGCTGGGGCTGCGGGTATGGCTTTCGCGGACTCGCTGCTCACCCATTCCGACGCGACTGTCACCATCGTTGATCGACGCCACGCACCTGGCGGGCACTGGGTCGATGCCTATCCCTACGTCCGCCTGCACCAGCCTTCGTCCCTTTATGGGGTCAGTTCGGTACCCCTTGGTCAAAATACTATCGATGGTACGGGTACGAACGCCGGCTTCTACGAACTCGCCGGTGCAGACGAAATCCGGGCCTATTACACGCACGTGATGCAGCGCCACTTTCTCCCTGGTGGCCGTGTCCGCTACTTTCCAAACTGTGACTATCTGGGTGATGGCCACTTTGTCTCACGGCTTGGGCAGAAATCCTGGATGGTGAACGTCCGGCGCAAGGTGGTCGACACCACCTATACTGAAGGCGCCGTTCCCGGTGCCAGTGCGCCGCCGTTTGAGGTGGCCGATGGAGTTCGCTGCATGCCCGCAGGCGGAATTGCCAGTATCACGGACCGTCCGGAACGTTTCGTTATCATCGGTGCGGGCAAGACTGCGCTGGATGCCTGTGTCTGGCTGCTGGAACAGGGCGTTCCGGCCGAGGCGATCCAGTGGATCAGACCGCGAGAAGCATGGTGGTTGAACCGCCGCTACCATCAGCCGAATGAACTGCTGCCGGATTTTTATCAGGGCATGGCCATTCAGTTTGAAGCCATGGCACAGGCAACCTCGATTGAGGATCTGGTGTCGAGGCTGGAAGCTGACGAATTCTTTCTTCGCATTGACCCCGACATTGTTCCAACCATGTTCCGGGGTGCGGTGATCAGCGAAGGAGAACTGGAGCTTCTGCGTCAGATCAAGGACGTTATCCGTCTTGGACATGTGCAGCGAATAGAGCGAGATTATATCATCCTTGAAGAGGGTAGCGTGCCCACAGGCGAGGGGACGATACACGTCCACTGTGCATCGAAAGGGCTGTCGCGCCCGTCTCTTCGTCCGATTTTCGAGCCCGGCCTGGTGACCGTTCAACCATTCCTCTGGGGGTTCGCGTGCTACCAGTTCGCCATGCTGGGCGTGGTCGAGGCAACCCTGGACAGCGACGAAAAGAAAAATCGACTGTGCCCGCCGATCACATACTGGGATGTAAATACAGACTATCTGTCGGCATTCTTGAGTGGCCTTGCAAACGAACATGCCCGAGCGGCCTACCCCGAGCTGGCAAAGTGGGCCAAGAATACAAGGCTGAATCCGCTATGCGGAATCAAGCAATACCGCGATGTGCCGAGCGTGGTTGATGCCCATGAACGCATCAATCGCTCCGGGATGGCGGCGGTGGACAATCTGGTGAAGCTAGTCCGGACAAAAGCCACCAACCCAAGCTAATATGGACATGTAGTGGTCAACTAATACCGGACAGTATTTTAAGTTTTTCTTCGGCTACTACGGGAGACATGCCACCATTGAACGAATGAGGCCTTTGCCAGTTGTAGTAGTCCATCAGATAGTAGGCAATGTCTTTCTTTGCTTCAGGTAAATTACGGTAGCCCATCGCAGGCACCCATTCAGTTTTCAAGCTGCGGAACAACCTTTCCATTGGTGCGTTATCCCAGCAGTTACCAATAACTAAGACACCCAGCGTTACAGTTTGTAAGTGTGGTGGATGTCCATACAAGCTCGTGAACTGAAAACAGACGGACATACCAAATGAAAGTCAGGCTTTGCTAGTCAACAGAAGTAAGATAATCCGGAAATAGTGAAGCACTGGGCGTGAAAACACGTTTTCCAGGCACAGAAAACCATCAGACTGACCTGTGAATCGTTTTTTGTAGAGGAAAGTCAGGTTAGCAGTGTTGCTGATGCCAACCCGGGAGTTCGCTGATAACCAAATCGCTGACAGTGGGCTCTGATGGATTGGACGGTACCTACCAAGCCCTTGAACTGGCTTTCAAAATATTGAGTGCTGTAGACCCAGTGCTCAGCGTCAATGCCGAGGCGTTCGAGAATAGGCGGGGTGTTGTTGTTAATGTTCCCGCGCTTGTCATTTCTGATGTGTCTGCCAGTCCAGTCGACCAGTTCCAGATAATCCTGCAGCCGAAAAGGAAGCCCGGCGGGCATGTCCTGGCGGGGGTACCCTGCAAAAGGAAACAGACTTTTTGGTTGTTTTGGTTCTGATGAGGCCTGATCTTCCTTAGCGGATAATATTCGTTCACTTATGGACGTAAAGTCGGAAGTCTCTGGCGTTTCGGCCATCTGTGCGCGGATGGGGTTTAAATCCACATAGGCCATGCAGGCTGCCAGGGCTTTTTCATCAAGCAATGCTTGGGATTTAAAGCGACCCTCCCAGAAGCGGCCAGTGCATATGTCCTCTGCGTTGGCCTGGCGTGCGATGTCTTCATTCAATGCGCGCATGAACCAACTGATCGACATTAAGCGTTCGCGCCATTCTGTTACCAGCTCTGACACGACCTTGAGCTGTTCGTCATACAGGTCTTTACCCGCCAAATACTCATGGCTGAGGAGATTGCCGGCATACAGGGCGTGCCAGCGTTGAATCACTTCGGTATCCGACCAGGCGTTGGCTTTCTCGGCGTTGATGTGCAGCACGATGTGGTAATGGTTGGACATGACGGCATAGGCGCAGATATCGAGTGCATACACCTTGGCCAACGTCAGCATACGTTGCTCAATCCAGCCACGGCGGTGTTCGTAGTCATTACCGGAATGCTCATCACGGCCACACAGAAAGGCGCGACGCACGCACCGGGAAGTGCAGTGGTAGTAAGGCGTCGCCTCCGGGGCGATCTGGCTTTTCCTTGAACGTGGCATAGTGTCCAACCCTGGCGGCCCGTTTTAGTAATGCTGTATAAAGTACTGTATATAATTTTTGGGGTCAAGTCTTCATGTGGGTGTCCGGGTTAAGCTGCCGATCAACTGCTCAGGGACCCGGGTCAGCAGATGGGGTATGGGTATGTGAGTGGGAGTCCGTTGAAGTGGACGGATATACTAGGGTTGGTGACTTTTAAGCCAGGACCCAGTGGCGCAGACGTCACTGGGTTGCAAGAAGAAATTACTAAGTTGTACCCAACTATAGACAGCACGTATGAAGATTTGGGTCATGACGAGCCAGTCATTACATCCGGTACTGATAGCCATGAGGATAAACCTGGTTCTTTGCATAACGATGGCCTGGCAATCGACATCCGTGGCAATGACAAAGACGAATCGGATAATGAAAAATTGGCTGATGAGCTTCAATCTAGGCTGGATGCGCAGTATGGTGATGGTGATTATGAGGTGGTTTTTGAAGACTACCATGGGCCAGACGATGCAAGAGATCATATCCATTTGGAGTACGATCCAGATGTTCCTCCAACAGTTAGAGAAGATATGAATAACGTTAAAGGAGATGCTTATGGTTATTGTCCGGCATAGTCTAATGGCAGTGGCTGTAGTGTTGGCCTCTCCATTATTTGCTTTTGATCAATATTTGCTGAAGAGCTACGAGCAATTTGATGAGACTGTGTATGGTGTTGTACAAGGTGGATCTATTTACAGCTGTCCTGATAGATCCGAGCGATGCTTTCTAAGAGAGCTTAATGAGAGTGTGACTCCAGATAGGAGTGAGTTCTTCCAGAAAGTCTCCTCTGGCTTTCTTCAGCCACGGTATTCCACCGAAATAGATGGTGTTCGGTTAGATCCTGATGATGAACTCATTTTGCTGGACTACCTACGCGAAGGTCGGAGTAGAGTACTCTTTCAGGGTGAGTATTACCGCTGGAAGGTGCCCAGGGATTTCGACAAATGCACTGGGGACGACACTGATCCACGATACTGTTGGGCGGAGCTTGTCCGGCCAGCCAGCGAGGAGCGCTGGATGTACGTTGAACAAGGTTACTACGGCGCGTACTGGGTGCCCATCGAGTATGTTGAACGGTTGGAGTAGGGCGAAATAAACTGGACAGCCACAACAGGGCTAAACAGGACACCCAAGGTAGTGAACTGAATACAGACTACAGACATGCCAAATGAAAGTCAGGCTTTGCTAGTCAACAGAAGTAAGATAATCCGGAAATAGTGAAGCACTGGGCGTGAAAACACGTTTTCCAGGCACAGAAAACCATCAGACTGACCTGTGAATCGTTTTTTGTAGAGGAAAGTCAGGTTAGCAGTGTTGCTGATGCCAACCCGGGAGTTCGCTGATAGCCAAATCGCTGACAGTGGGCTCTGATGGATTGAACGGTACCTACCAAGCCTTTGAACTGGCTTTCAAAATGTTGAGTGCTGTAGACCCAATGCTCAGCGTCAATGCCGAGGCATTCGAGAATGGGCGGGGTGACTAAACATGACACCCAAGGTAGTTACTCAGCTTTAAAGGCCTAAATCTCTCACGGCGTGAAGTTTTTAAAGGCGTTCACTTCTACTTCCCCTTCGCTGTATCCCAGCCTCAATGTATATGAGCTGTTGTTGAGCGTCATTTGCAAAGTATCCCAATTCTGCAGAATGTTTTTATCGCCACCGCGGGAGGCATTAGAAAATTGTTCGATGGGCTGACAGTTGGCGTCGATAATCGTATCTATCCTGAACAGGTCATCAGTCGGAAAAACATTGAAAACCATGGCGCCCAGGCGATTTCTGTTTTCATTGAACAGCAGTGCGATAGGGGTGGTCTTGGTTTGCGTCGAGGACAGAACATTTCTGTCGCTGGCGCCTACTTCCAGTGTGGTCTGTCGGTCGGCAGGTAGTTCACTGAGGTATCGGTCAAAGCAACTACTGATGGAAGTGGATGTGGATGCTTCCGTGGAAGTGGCGGGTAGCCGGAGGTCCGGGAGATCGGTTCTGGCATAGGCCAGGATACAGGCGACGCCCAGAACTATCAGCGGTAAACCCGCACCGACAGACGAGACTTCCAGAGACCCTATGGCGATTTTGCCGCCTGGTTTGTTGGGGTAACGCAATAACACGATGCCACCAAACACCAGCAACCCAATGCCAGCCATCAGCAAGATAACCATTAGGCACCTCCAGGATTGTGCTTGGGGTTATGGGGTAGGTGAGAGAGACTGTAGACTATTTACGGTGGAGTGTCTGGCTACGGCTAGCCCTGGCCACTTAACCCGTTAATCCGTGAAGATAGTGATGTTTCAGTTTGTGGGCCGTGCTCTGGCGGCGTTCCTCACCCGGCCAGACCCGAATCACCAACCTGTTGCTACGAGTGGGCAAGACGTGCTGTTACCCGCGCTGCGCAGAGGTGATGTATTGCTGGTTGAGGGCTGCTCCCGGCCCACTAATCGCTCCCGCAACAACTCTGCCAGTGCCTCAACCGCCAGTTTACCCATGGCAGTGACGCTGGCCATGAAGCATCTGGCAGCGACACTGGCATTTGCCATCGCCGCCTGTAACGCTCGTTTGAATAGGTATCATGTTTGGCGAGCAAGTGGGCCCTGCTGGCTTGCTGGGTGTGGGCGTGGCGAGTCTGGGCGTCGCACTTGCCATGCTGGGTGTTCGCAATTGGCGACCAGGACAGGTACTGTTTGGGTTCGACCCGTTGTGGGCGCGCTAAGCACCGACCACGGCTTCCTCTTCTCGCAAGGTGAGCACCTCAAAGCCGTCTGCGGTAACCGCAATGGTATGCTCCCATTGAGCGGACAGCTTCTTGTCACTGGTCACCACGGTCCAGCCGTCGTGCTTCTGTTTGATTTTGGCTTTTCCCTGATTGATCATCGGTTCGATCGTGAAGGTCATGCCTTCCTGTAGCACCAGCCCTTTGCCAGCCTGGCCATAGTGCAGCACCGAGGGTGCCTCATACATGTCGCGCCCAATGCCATGGCCGCAAAATTCCCGCACGACGGTGTATCCGTTTTTCGTGGCGTGGCGAAGAATGGCATGACCGATATCCCCCAGGGTGGCGCCCGGTTTTACCACCTTTATGCCTTCCCACATAGCTTCGTAGGTTTTGTCGACCAAACGTTTGGCGAGCGGAGTCACGTTACCGATCAGGTACATTTTGCTGGAGTCGGCAATGAAGCCGCCTTGCTCCAGCGTAATGTCGATGTTGACGATATCCCCATCCTTGAGGGTCTGGGTCTCTGATGGAACGCCATGACACACCACGTGATTGACCGAGCTGTTCAAAGCATACTTAAAACCATATTGGCCTTTACTGGCCGGGCGAGCCTTTAATTGATCAATAATGTAACGCTCGGCCAGGTTATTGACGTCCATGGTGGACATGCCCGCTACTATTTGATCATCAAGGTAGTGAAAGACAGAAGCAAGCATTCGGCCTGACTGGCGCATGACCTGCAATTCAGCGGTGGATTTCAGTTTGATCTCAGACACTGGCGATCTTCCTGACCTCAACGTCAGCGACTTTCATTTGCTCGGCCATGATCTGGTTGAACGACAACCCCGGGTTGGCCTCGGCCAACATGCCGATCTTTATCCAGTACTCAGCCTGAGCGTTGATCGACCGCACCATAAAAGAACTGGCTTTGCGGATATCTTGGTGAAGCTCATCGTTGATCTTGACGATTCCCATGGTAAGTCCTGAATATACGGTATGTATACGAACCATATATTCAGCGGTATCTGGTTGCAAGAGATGTTTTGCCAGTGAAGGGGGCACCGCATTTCGCGCCAAACCCAGAAGCCACGACGACGGTGTGCGCAACGGACCCTTCATGGGCGGGCTTGGTAACCCGATGTTTAGTCGCAACATCGATGGCGAATTTGATCGCTGGCAGTTGGAGCCCGGTGTTCATGTGCAGCAAGCACTGAAACCGGCTTTTCTGGCAGTGCGATGGGTAGAGAGTGGGCAGGCGTTTTCGAAAAAACTGAAAATCGGCAAAGAAGCGTCAGCACTGGGAGAGCAAGATCGGTATTACCGGGCGCTGTTTCCGCTTGTGTTCGAGTACTGGCTATCGGAGCAGTTGCCGGCAACGATCAGGGTGTCGATGCTGTCTCCACAGCTTGCTGGCGACAGTGCCACCAGCGCGCTGCCGGTGACGCTCATGCGGGTCGATCTGACGGACTGGAAAGTCAATGTGGCTATCGGTCGCCCTGTTCTGGCTAAACCTTATGGGCTGGTCGATGATGCCGCTGACATCGGTTGAACGTACCGGCCAGCACTGGCCCAACCAGACACACGCGGGCCAGATCAACCATCTTGTGCACAGCAGCCGTAATCGTTGCCAGACGTGTCGAAGAGATTGAGAGAGACGATGCACTAGCTTTGAATGTTGGGATAGTAGCAAGGTAAGATGCCCTTGCCTTGCTACTGGCGAGATTACAGCTTAAGCGTCAGTTTTACACCAATCGTTAGCGTGTCATATTCCAATCCATCCAGTGAAGTCTCTTCAGTGCTGGTTGCCATAAAGACAGCGCCACCTTCAAGGTGATCTGTTATTTCACCCCCGATTCCTATCATCGAAGCGCCCCCGATGCCTACCAGCTCAGTATCTTCAGTCGTAAAGTCACCGAGGCCGAGTCCGCCTTCAAGGTACAAGCCACCCGCCTGTTCGAAGTAGTAGGTACCGCCAATACCAGTAAGGCCTGCAACAGCAGTGGTGCCACTGTCATCCGAAAAGAATGAGGCTTCTCTTTGATAATAAAGCGCAAAATTCGGGTTGATGTGGCCACCGATTTTGAAAGAAGTGAGTATGCCCACGATACCCACTTTCAGAGGCTGAGTCTCCAGCGTAAGATGCTTCAAAAGAGTTTGTATTGATCCCGAGACCGCCAGCCAGGAAAAAGCCTTTACGCTCGTCTGCATTTGCTACTGATGTTCCCAAGGCCACTGTTAGCGCGACTGTTCCCATTAATACTTTTTTCATTATATCTATCGCCATCATTTTTTTGTTTTACTAAATTAACACATGCGCTGAGCAACTAACAACACACCCAAGGTAGTGAATCAAATACAGATTACGGACTTTCCAATAAAAATTCAGACCGCGCTAGTCAATAAAAGGTAGGTAATCTGGAGCTATTGAAGCACTGGGCGTAAAGCATGTTTTTCAGGCACAGAAAATCCCCAGGCTGACCTGTGAACCGACTTTTTTGAAAAGGAAAGTCAGGTTAGCAATGTTGCTGACGACAACCCAGGTGTTCGCAGATATCCAAATCGCTGACATTGGGCTCTGATGAATTGTACGGTACCAACCAAGCCCTTGAACTGGTTTTCAAAATACTGAGTGTTGTAGTACCTAGTGCACAGATCTATGTGATGAGTAGAGGTCAGTTGTGACTTTAGATTGTAAGAAATGCAGAAAGCAAGTAGATGCTAAGTCTCAGCTAAAGGCCGCGATGAATGGGAGCTATTCGTGTTCAGGCTGCGGGCAAAAGTATGCTACTACACAGTTTGCTCGATTCATGTCTGCTTGGGCTTTAGGTGTTCTTCTCGTCGGTTTGCTTGCTTTTGCAAAATTGTCTGTAGTGATCGCGTTCCCTGTAGTAGCTGCACTGTTTGTTGCGCAGGCATGGTTACAAATTCGTAGAGTGATTAAAGCAGGGTAGAGACAAGAATCAGGACATCCATAAAAACAGAAACCGGGTGCTGAAATAATGGTCATGAATAAAGTTGATTCAGAAGTGATCCCCTGCACTAACTGCTGTTGGACCCGGATCAGCCGATGGGGTATGTGAGAGGGAATCCGTTGGTTTGGGTGGATTGGCTAGGCTTGACTAATGACGAGCTAGTCGAAATAGCGGGGAACAAACTTAATCGCTTACCATTAGATGGAGATGTTGAGATTACCGAGCGCCAACGGCCGATGGGCGGTTCAGTTCGGAAGGCAAATATAGAACAAGCGCAGATGGTCGCGACTCAGGCGACCGGCGTGCGCCAGCCGCTGACAATGATCGGCATGCCCGTCAACGCGATGCCCGCTACCACCCAGTCGTAGGCACTCAGTTTTACCTGGTCGACCAGCCGGAGCCAGGTCAGGGCGGTCATGACGTAAACGCCGCCGTAGGCCGCGTAAATACGCCCGCTGGCCGCCGGGTGCAGCGTCAGCAGCCAGACCCAGAGTTCATGCGGGATGCTATAAACAGCCTGCTAACCAGCTCACTATTTTTATTAATGCAAATGAAAGTGATTTGCATAACGATGTGTATTCCAATAGCATCCGACCCTCATTGCCTTTAGAGGAGTCGCGTCGTGCTTCGTTTGATTACCGTATTGTCTGTCATTGTGTTTTCCTGGTCCGCCCAAGCCGAGATTCGGGTGCAAGACGAGTTGGGGGAGTTGGTTCTGGATTCGGTGCCACAAAGGGTGGTAGCCCTGGAGTTTTCGTTTGTGGACGCCCTGGCCGCACTTGGGGTGTCTCCGGTTGGTGTTGCCGATGACGGCGATGCGAGCCGGCTGATCGGGCCGATTCGGGATCAGTTGGACGAGTGGACCTCTCTGGGTGTTCGTTCGCAGCCCAGCCTGGAAGTCATTGCCGCACTGAAACCAGACCTGATCATTGCAGACGTGGAGCGCCACGCCGCCGTCTATGAAGACCTGAAACGGATTGCCCCCACGCTGATCCTAAAAAGCCGGGGCGAGACCTATGAAGACAATTTGGATGCCGTGCTGAAAGTAGCCGAGGCCTTTGGCCAGCAGGATTTGATGGAGCAGCGCATTGCCGAGCACCACCGGATCATGGACGGGTATGCCGCCCAGTTAGACAGTGATGCCACCGTTATGTTCGCCGTATCCAGTGTTAAGGGCGTGTACATGCACGGACCGCAGGCCTATGCCGGCGGCGTTGTCCACCGATTGGGACTGCGCAGTCCATTGCCGCAGGATACCGAACAACCCTACATTCAGGCCACACTTGAGCGACTGGTTCAGACTAACCCGGACTATTTGCTGGTAGGCGAATATGGTGATCAAACCGCCGTTGACGAGTTCAAGCAAAACCCGCTCTGGTCGGTTATGGCATCGGTCAGGCAGGACACCTACGTGGAAACCGATCCGCGCTTGTGGTCGCTGAACCGGGGCATGATCTCGGCCGAAATCATGGCGGCTGAACTGGTCAAGTTGCTGAGTACGTCCACCGCCTCCCGATGACCATAGCACTGTCTGCCCCGCGCTGGCGGCCTCCCGTGTGGTGGCCGTTATGCGTCATGCTGCCAGGCCTGGCACTGGCGTTCGCGCTGTCGCTGTCGAGCTTTTCCCTGTTTGGGCTGGGCTGGATGGATATGTGGCGCGTTCTGATCGACTACGACCCGACTAGCATCAAGCACCAGGTATTGGTCTCGCTCCGGTTACCGCGAGCGCTGGTCGCGATCTTTGTCGGCGCGTCGCTGGCCGTGGCTGGCCTGGTGATGCAGGGAATGACGCGTAACGAACTCGCTTCGCCGTCGGTGTTCGGTGTCAGCGCCGGGGCGACCCTGACCTTTGCCCTGTCAGCCACGGGTCTGTGGCCCGGGTTGTCGGCGCTGCCCATCGTGCTGGTGACCTTTTGTGGTGCTGGCATCGCGGGCGCTCTGGTGTTTATTCTCGGGGGCTTGCACCGTGCACCCATTAATCCGGTGCGGGTGGTGCTCGCTGGCGTGGCGTTGAATTTCCTGTTTCTTTCCCTGACCCGGGCCATTGTGATTTTGGCAGACGAGAACGCCTACGGTGTGTTTCATTGGCTGACCGGAAGTATTGGCAACGCCACCTTCGCGGACGTACGGCTGGTGATACCCTGGACGCTGCTGGGGCTGATAGCCGCATTTTGGTTGAGCCACCCGCTCAACCTGCTGCGCCTGGGCGAGGAGCGAATGCAAAACCTGGGCGGTGGCCTGGGACGAGTGCGCTGGCTGGGCAGTCTGACTGTTATTCTGCTGGTGGCCGCGGGGGTGAGCGTGGCTGGCCCGGTAGGTTTCGTAGGCTTGATGGTGCCGCACATCTGTCGTTTTATCGTCGGACAGGATTATCGTCTACTGGTGCCCATGTGCAGCCTGACCGGTGCCGTTCTGATGTTGTTGGCCGATACCCTGGCGCGTGGCTTGAGATTCCCGGATGACAGCCCGGTGGGTATTTTAACCACCTTGCTGGGCGCGGGCTTTTTCCTGGTTCTGGCACGACGCAACCGGGCGAATGTCGCATGACAAGACTGCTGTGCTCCGCCGCTGGCTTGCTGGCCACCTTGCTGCTGTTTGCCGCCTGGCATCTTGGCGCCGGGGCGGTATCGATAGCGTTGCCAGACTTGTGGCAGACGCTGATACGCGGGCATCCGGACTACGACTTTATCTTCTGGGACTACCGCTTGCCGCGCCTGGTGATTGCCAGCCTGGCCGGAGCCGGATTGGCCTTGTCCGGGCTGCTGGTGCAGGGCGTGGTGCGTAATCCGCTGGCGTCGCCGGATATTCTGGGTGTCACGGGTGGAGCCAGCCTGGCGGTGGTGGTGACAACGCTTGCCTGGACCGGCGCACCGGTCACCCTGGTTCCCTTCGTGGCTCTGGCTGGCGGGCTCGCCAGCGCCGGCTTGTTGCTGTGGCTGGCGCGCTCGCAGTTGCACCAGCCGACTTCACTGGCGCTGATCGGCATCGCGTTGGCGGCCCTGTTTGCCGCTGCCATTGATTTTCTGCTGACCATCAACCCATTGGAAATCAATTCGTCGCTGATCTGGCTAACCGGCTCAGTCTGGGGGCGTAACTGGTCGCACTTGCCGTTGTTGTTGCCCTGGCTAGCCGTGTTATTACCGGCTGCGGTGTATTTGGCCTATCAACTGGATTTGCTCAGCCTTGGTGATGACACCGCCATCAGCCTGGGCACTCGTGTTGGCCGAGTTCGCATCGCGGCGCTGTTGACTGCAGTGGTGCTGGCCAGCGCGGCCGTATCGGTCTGCGGCGCGATCAGCTTTGTTGGCCTGGTCGCACCGCATATGGCCCGTTTTCTGGTCGGTGGCCGACATGTGCGGCTCATTCCTGTCTGTCTGCTACTGGGCGCGATTATGCTGGTCAGCGCCGACCTGTTTGCGCGTATTCTGATGCCACCGATCGAACTGCCCGCCGGCATAGTGACCGCTTTTATTGGCGCCCCTTATTTCATTTTTCTGATTACTCGATACCGACACTGGTGACCCCATGCCAAATGTACCGGCTTTCATTATCCAGAATCTAACCGTTGGCTATAGCGGTCAACCCATTCTGAACCAGTTGGACCTCACGCTCGACAGCGGTCGGGTCACGGCGCTGATAGGCCCCAATGGCTGCGGCAAGTCGACGTTGCTGAAGGCAATGGCCCGTATTCTGACGCCTGCATCAGGCGGCATTCGATTAAGCGATGGCTCTGCCCTGAGTGCCTTGTCTGCCAGGGAGACTGCCCAGCGTATCGCCTTGTTGCCGCAAAGTCCGCTCGTGCCTGAAGGCCTGAAGGTATTCGACCTGGTAGCCTACGGTCGCTCCCCACACCTGAACGCCTTTGGCCATTTGCGTGAGCGGGACCGCGAGGCCATTCAACAGGCCCTGGTACGAACCGATGTGGAATCCCTTAGCGATCTGCCGCTGGCACAATTATCCGGCGGCCAGCGCCAGCGCGTCTGGATGGCCATGATTCTGGCGCAACAGGCTGATATTATCCTGCTCGATGAGCCCACCACCTACCTGGATCTGGCGCATCAGTACGATCTGTTGGATTTGGTCCAGGACCTGGCCGCCGATGGCCGGACCGTGATCACCGTGCTGCACGATTTGAACCAGGCGTGTCGGTACGCGGACGAGTTGGTGGTGCTGAAGCAGGGACGGTTGATGGATCAGGGCGCGCCAAAAAAAGTGATGACGGAGGCAATGCTGAGGGAGGTGTTCAGTCTGGACGCACAGATTCTCGACGATCCGGAAACCGGTACTCCACTGTGTGTGCCACGCGCCAGGGGCAAGTATTATCATCAGGCGTCATGGGCCGTGGCATAACCCGGCTGGCCAGCGCTGCGCCGGCAGCTTATTGATGCATCCACATTAGGTCACTATTGCCACTGTAGTATAAATAGTCCAAAGCCATTGATTTTAAGGTGGGTGTCAATGGAATCCTTTCCGCGGGGCTGACGACGACATTATCAGGCTTCAGCCGATCTCGACCAGCACCTCACCCGGTGTGACCCGGTCGCCTTTGGCCACATACACTGCCTTCACGGTGCCAGCGATACTGGCGTTGATCTCTGTTTCCATCTTCATGGCTTCGGTGATCAGTACGGCCTGGCCCGCTTCAACCGTATCGCCTTCGCTGACCAGCACTTCCACAATGTTACCTGGCATCGCCGCCGTTACATGCCCGGGTTCAGTGGCTTTCTTCCGACCGCTGCCACGGGCATCGGCGACGTATTCGTTCAAAGTTTCGAACACCACCTCTTCTGGCATACCATCAAGCGAGATGTAGAGTTTGCGTTTGCCGCTGCCAAAATCGCCAACCCCGGTGATGGCTACTTCGTACGTCTCGCCGTGAACGTCTACCTTAAATTCGGTGGGTGTCATGCCTGAGGGTTTGTGCGCGCCAGCAGATTCCGGTGGCAGCAAGGGTTCAGGGGACAGGGTGCCCTCGGCACGCTGTTTGAGGAAGTCGCGCCCCATGTCCGGAAACATGGCAAAGGTTAAAACGTCTTCCTTGCACTGCGCGAGCTCGCCAATGTCGCGGGTCAGTTTCTGTATTTCCGGTGTCAGCGCATCGGCCGGGCGAGCGTCGGAGACGCTTTCGTTGCCAATGGCTTTTTTCAACACCTCGGCATTGACCTCTGCCGGTGGCTTTCCGTAACCGCCCAGAAAGTAGCGCTTTACTTCGTTGGTGATGGTTTTATAGCGTTCACCGGCCAGTACGTTGTATACCGCTTGGGTGCCGACGATTTGGGAAGTTGGCGTCACCAGCGGTGGGTAACCCAGGTCTTCGCGTACGCGTGGAATTTCGTCGAACACTTCGCGAATGCGGTCCAGGGCGTTTTGTTCTTTCAACTGATTGGCCAGGTTGGACATCATTCCGCCCGGCACCTGATTGATTTGCACCGAGATGTCTTCGCGGGTGAATTCGCTTTCGAACTGATGGTATTTTTTGCGCACCTCGCGGAAATAATCAGCCACCTCTTGCAAGGCGATCAGATCCAGGCCGGTGTCCCAGGGGGTGTCTTTCAATGCCGCGACCTGGGTTTCCGTGGCCGGGTGGCTGGTGCCGCCCGCAAACGAAGAAATGGCGGTGTCGATGCGGTCAGCACCGGCTTCAATGGCTTTCAATTGGCACTGGGTCGCGAGGCCAGCGGTTGAATGGCTGTGAATAACCAACGGTAAGTCGACTTCAGCTTTGATCGCCTTGACCAGATCGTAGGTCGCATACGGCGTCAGCAAGCCGGCCATGTCTTTAATGGCAATGGAGTCAGCACCCATGTCACGCAGTGCCCGGGCCTGCTCGGTAAACATGGCCAGGGTGTGTACCGGGCTGGTGGTGTAGCAGAGTGTGCCCTGGGCATGTTTGCCAGCTTTCTTCACGGCTTTCATGGCAATGTCCAGGTTACGCAGATCGTTCAGCGCATCGAACACCCGAAACACATCGATGCCGTTGTCGGCCGCCGATTGCACAAAGGCTTCAACCACGTCGTCGGCGTAGTGGCGATATCCAAGCAAATTCTGGCCGCGCAGTAACATTTGCAGTCGGCTCTTGGGCAGGGCGGCCCGCAATTGGCGCAAGCGCTCCCACGGGTCTTCCTTCAGGAAACGAACGCAGGCATCGAAGGTCGCGCCACCCCAGACTTCCAGTGACCAGTAGCCGATGTTATCGAGTTTCTCGCAAATGGGCAGCATGTCTTCCGTGCGCATGCGAGTGGCGATCAGTGATTGGTGGGCGTCGCGCAAGGTGAGGTCGGTTATTTCAATCGGTTTCATTTTTTTCTCCTCTTAACCGGCGTTGGTTACCAGCCGGCGTGGGCGGCAATGGCTGACGCCAGAACCAGTGCGATTTCACTGGGGTGACGTTTGGTGGAATAGTTCAGAAGTTCCGGGTGATCGGGCACAAAGCTGGTGTTGAAATCGCCTTTCTGAAAGTCGGGGTGCGCGAGAATTTGCTGGTAGTAATTGGAGGTGGTGCGAATGCCGTGCAAGCGCATGTCGTCCAGGGCCCGGCGTCCGCGAGCGATGACGTCTTCCCAGGTCAGGGCCCAGACCACCAGCTTGAGGCACATGGAATCGAAGTAGGGCGGGATGTCGTATCCGGTAAAAATAGCGGTGTCGACCCGAACACCCGGTCCGCCCGGCGCATAGTAATGTGTGATGCGACCGAAGCTTGGTAAAAAGTCGTTCTTGGGATCTTCGGCGTTGATGCGAAATTGTATGGCGAAGCCGTGCAGTTGAATGTCTTGCTGGTCGTAGCGCAGCGGCATACCCGAGGCAATGCGCAGTTGTTCCTGAACAATATCGACCCCGGTTACCTGTTCGGTGATGGTATGTTCCACTTGAACCCGGGTGTTCATTTCCATGAAATACACTTCGTTTCCGGTCAGCAGAAACTCGACGGTCCCGGCATTCTCGTACCCCACGGCCTTGGCTGCCCGCACCGCCAGTTCACCAATGTAGTGGCGTTGTTCCGGGGTGATTTGCGGGCTGGGTGCAATCTCGATCAGTTTTTGATTGCGGCGTTGAATCGAGCAGTCGCGCTCGAACAGGTGAATCACGTTACCCTCGGCATCGGCCAGAATCTGCGCTTCGATGTGGCGCGGATTCACAATGCATTTCTCCATGAATACATCGGCCGAGCCAAACGCTTTGGTCGCCTCGGAAATAACCCGAGGGTACTGTTTGGTCAGCTCATCGGCTGTGTCGCACCGCCGTATGCCACGGCCACCGCCACCGGACGTGGCCTTGAGCATGATCGGGTAACCGATCTTCTCGGCCAGTGCCAGCGCTTCTTCCAGATTGGCGAGGTTGCCATCTGAACCGGGCGTGATGGGCACGCCAGCGGCGCGCATGCTGTCGCGCGCCGATGTCTTGTCGCCCATCTTTGCGATGACGGTGGATTTGGGGCCAATGAAGACAATGCCTTTTTGTTCACACAGTTGCGCGAAACGGGCGTTCTCCGACAGGAAGCCGTAGCCCGGATGGATGGCATCGCAGCCCGTTTCCAGGGCCCGATTGACGATGCGCAGCGGATCAAGGTAACCCTCGAGCGGATCATCACCCATCGAATAGGATTCATCGGCACGTTTTACGTGAAGACCGTAGCGGTCCGGCTCGGTATAAATCGCCACCGAGCGGATGCCCAGTTCCGAACAGGCGCGGATGATGCGGACGGCGATTTCACCGCGATTGGCTATGAGAACCTTCTTCAACACAGGTCGTTCTCCCTCAGTGGGTCGATGAACCTACGCTATCGCAAGTTTTTCATAATTTAAAATTGATATAATTTATATTTTCCATAAGCTGGAACTTATGGACTGTTGAAAAGAAAGAGGTGATCGTGAGGCTAAGCGTTCAAAAGCTGATCAGCCGGCTCTCGTTACGGCAATTGGAAGTGTTTTTAGCGGTGTACGAAGAGCAGGGCTACGGCAAGGCCGCCAATGCCCTGGGGTTAACCCAGCCAGCGGTCAGTTCCCAGATCCGCCAACTGGAGAGTGCTCTGGGTCAGAAGCTGTTCGAATACATTGGCCGCAGGCTGTACTGTACAGCAACCGGCGAAGTGGTGGCGGCGAGTGTGCAAACCCTGTTCGCGGATCTGAGCCGTCTGCAAAGTGACATTCATGCGCTGGATGGGCGAATATCCGGTGACCTGAAACTCGCGGCGGTAAATACCGCTCAGTATGTGATGCCGTATCTGCTGAAACCGTTTTTGGACCTGTATCCGGAGGTCAATGTGTCGGTGCAGGTGGTTAACCGGGGCCTGGCTCTCGAACGGCTGTCGGACAGCAGCGATGACCTGATGATCATGGGCATTGTGCCCGGCGACCGGCCGCTGTCGTCAGTGCCGTTCCTCGACAACGAGTTGATTCCCGTGATGCCCGCCAACCACCCACTGTGTGGCCGGGCCGATGTCACGCCTGAAGAGTTTTTGCAGCAGAATTTTCTGGCTCGTGAACGCGGCTCCGGCAGCCGCCTGGCTCTGGAACAACATTGCCATCAACAGCGGCTGCGTATGGTTCCGCAAATGGAAGTTGGTTCAAACGAAGCACTTAAACATGCGGTTATTGCCGGCATCGGTGTTGCTATTCTGCCGCGTCTGAGTGTACTGGCGGAACTGAAGCTGGGCAGTTTGAAGACGTTGCCACTTGAGGGGTTTCCGATTCGCCGATCCTGGTGTCTGGTATACCCGACAGGCAAAAGTCTGTCGCCGGTGACGCGGCGTTTTGTCGAACATATTCAGGCCAATCTTGCTGGCATTGACCAGCAGTTTCGGCATATGGCCAGGGCGGGTACACCCGTTTGAAAGGAGCGAGCTGGCAAGGTTTGTCGGAGCATCCAGACTGGCCATTTTTTGCTCTCGGGTGGCGATGTTCTTGCCAAGCCCAACACTTGGACGCCCTGGAAATAGACGTAGTCCGGGGCGAGAAACAGTACAGTGGTTACTGCCACGATGAAGGAAATTTGCCTGTTGAGTAATATTGCCCTGTTCGTTGACGTACAGAACGTCTACTACACAACCCGTGAGGCCTATGGTCGACGGTTCGATTATAATCGATTCTGGCAGCAAGCCACGGCTGGCCACGATGTTGTGGCAGCGTTCGCTTATGCCATTCATCGTGGTGATGAAAAACAACATCAGTTCCAGAACATTCTTCGGGCGATTGGGTTTACGGTGCGGTTGAAGCCTTATATCCAGCGCCAGGATGGCTCAGCGAAAGGTGATTGGGATGTGGGCATTACCATTGATGTGATGGATGTAGCGCCCACTGTCGACCGGGTTGTGCTGGTCTCCGGCGATGGTGATTTCGATTTACTGGTCGATAAAATCAGGCAAGACCATGGTGTTCATGTCGATGTGTATGGCGTTCCCGATTTAACGGCACGGTCTCTGGTTCAGGCGGCCAGTCGCTTTGTACCCATTAACGATGACCTTTTGCTGCCATCGCCTGCCCGAAGCTGAAGAAGCGTACCGGTAAGGATCCACCAGCTCATCCGACTTTGGCCTTTCCCTGGCATTATCGCTGAATGGCATTGCTGACCTACCCTGATTCTGTCAGTCTGAAAGCGTTAATTAACCGGATCAGGAGGCAACCATGGCCGAAGACAAGCGCCGTCGTTATTCATCTCAGGTGGTCGATGGGTTAGGGAAATCCGCCAGTCGAGCCATGCTACGAGCCGTTGGGTTCACTGACGATGATTTTCAAAAACCCCAGGTGGGCATTGCCTCGACCTGGAGTAACCTCACGCCCTGCAACATGCACATCAACCGCTTGGCGGAAGAGTCGGCGGCGGGTGCCGATGAGGCTGGCGGTAAATCGCTGATCTTCAACACCATTACCGTGTCGGACGGCATTGCCAATGGTACTGAGGGCATGAAGTATTCGCTGGTATCGCGCGAGGTCATTGCCGATTCCATTGAGACGGTTGCCGGGTGCGAAGGCTTCGATGGCCTGGTCGCCATTGGCGGCTGCGATAAAAATATGCCGGGCTGCATGATGGGGCTGGCGCGGTTGAACCGGCCTTCGGTGTTTGTATATGGCGGCACCATTATGCCGGGTGAAAATCACACCGATATTATTTCCGTGTTCGAGGCGGTGGGTGCGCATGCCCAGGGCAAGCTGGATCTGATTGAGGTGAAACAGATCGAAGAGACGGCGATTCCCGGGGCAGGGTCGTGCGGCGGTATGTACACGGCCAATACCATGGCGTCGGCCATTGAGGCGATGGGTATGAGCCTACCGGGCAGTTCGGCGCAGAATGCGGTGTCGGATACCAAGGTGGCGGATTGCCGGGCTGCCGGTGCCGCTGTGCTGAACCTGCTGGAAAAAGACATCAAGCCATCCGACATCATGACCCGGGAAGCCTTCGAGAATGCCATCACCGTCGTCATCGCGCTGGGTGGTTCTACCAATGCGGTGCTGCACCTGTTAGCCATGGCCAGCACCGTAGGCGTGGAGCTATCGCTGGAAGATTTTGCCGAGATCGGTAAACGGGTGCCTGTGTTGGCAGATTTGCGCCCCAGCGGTCATTACATGATGTCGGAACTGGTCGCTATTGGCGGCATTCAGCCGCTGATCAGAATGCTGCTCGATCGTGGGTTGATCCATGGTAATTGCTTAACCGTTACCGGGCAGACGCTGGCCGAGAACCTGGCCGATGTTAAGCCCTATCCCGACGGGCAGGACATCATTCATGCGTTCGATAACCCCATCAAAGCAGACAGCCATCTGCGTATTCTGTACGGCAACCTCGCCCCCACAGGTGCCGTCGCGAAAATCACCGGTAAGGAAGGCACGCACTTTACCGGGCGGGCCCGGGTGTTTCATTCGGAAGAGGAAGCCCAGGAGCGCATTCTCGACGGTTCTGTCGTCGCGGGTGATGTTTTGGTGATTCGTTACGAAGGCCCCAAAGGCGGACCGGGTATGCGGGAAATGCTCAGCCCCACCTCGGCGATTATGGGCAAAGGGCTGGGCAGCGATGTCGCGCTGATTACCGATGGCCGGTTTTCCGGGGGCAGTCATGGTTTTGTGGTTGGCCACATTACACCCGAGGCCGCCGAGGGCGGCCCCATTGCTCTGGTTGAAGACGGAGATACCATCACCATCGATGCCGTCAGCAACCGGATTGAGCTGGATATCTCTGAACAGGAGCTAGAGCGCAGACGACAGGGCTGGCAAGCACCGGGCTTGAAGTACACCCGGGGTGTGCTGGCGAAGTATGCGCGATCGGTGGGTTCTGCCTCGAAGGGTGCGGTTACTGACCTTCCCTGACGACAGTCTGGGCTGAACCACCGTCGTTCAGTTTGCCTCCTGGTAAAACTGTATGCCACTATTGCCTTGCGTTTTGGCTTGGTACATTGCGCTGTCCGCGCGGCGCACTAATTCCTCTGCATCCAGTTCTCCCCGATGCATCGCTATGCCAATACTGGGGGCAAGATCAATCTTAGCCTGGGACAATTCGATGGGCAGATTCATCGATGCCAGGAGCTTGTGTGCAATAAGAAGTGCGTCTGACGTCGGATTTTCCAACTCCTCCGCGACCACCACGAACTCATCGCCAGCCAATCGCGCCACTGTATCGGCTTCTCGAACCGCAAGGCTCAATCGCTTCGCGAATTGCTGCAGAGCCTGATCGCCTACCTGATGCCCGTATGTATCGTTAATCGTCTTGAAATCATCCAAATCCAAAAACAGCACCGCGACCGTTTTACCATGGCGAGCGGCGCGGGCATTTGCTTGCTGCAGAGCGACGATCAGCGCCGCCCGGTTGGGCAATCCTGTCAGCGAATCGTGGTTCGCCTGGTGTTCGAGTGCGCGCTCCATTTCCTTGCGTTGAGTGATGTCATGCAGCGCCACCACCGCACCCAGCTTTTCACCGGTCGCACTTTCGAAAGCACGACCGTTCACCAGAAGGGTGCGTTGAGGTTTGTTCTCTGGCCGGAGCACAATTTCTGCATCTTTTACCCGCTCGCCCCGGAGGGCCCGGTACAATGGAAGCTCGCCAACGTCGAGTAATCGTTCACCCTCGGCATCGTAAATCTGGTATTCCCTGGCCCATTGATCCGGAGGAATATCAACCGGGCCGCCAAGATGCTCTGAGGCGGTGGGGTTGAAAACCGTCAGGGCCGCTGATTGGTCACAGGCGACTACCCCGACCCCGACGTTGTCCAGAACCGCCTTCAGAAGCTCGTGCTCCCGTTCCAATTCCCGAGTCAGTTGTTCGCGTTCGGACAGATCGGCAATCAATAGTGTGATTCCACTCAGTTCGCCCTCGGTGTCCTTCATGGGCGCTGCCGATACGCTAAGATGCATTACTGCAGACTCAGGGAGCGCTAGGCTCAGAGGGACGTTCTGCACACTTTCACCTTGCTTGACCCGATCACCAATTGTGAGCAATTCGGACGATAGCCTTGGCCCGAGTTCCATTAATGGTTGGCCGACAATAGCGTTCCCCGATGTTTCGAACAATTGCTCTGCCGCTGGATTCCACACCTCCACGAGCCGGTCGCTGTTGTAGCTGATGATGGCCAGCGGTGAGGCCTGTATCAGTGACTCCCGCTCCTGATTGGCACGATGGAGTTTAATGGCCAAGGTTGAGAGCGTCTGTCGGGCGAGTTCATCCTCTGCGATATTCGCCAGGTCCTGCAGCAAAGCGGCATCTGTTTCATCGAACTCCCGCGCAACCCGATCAATGATGCACAGCGTCCCTACCAGGCTACCATTGGGTGCCTTCAGAGGAGCACCTGCATAAAAACGAATGTGCGGCTCAGACGTGACCTGCGGGTTATCAAAGAAACGCTCGTCCTGTGTGGTATCGGGCACTACCATGAGACCCGGCGCCAGAATTGCGTGTCCGCAGAAGGAGATGTCCCGGGGGTTATGGGTAACCTCAAAACAGTGCCGGGACTTGAACCACAGACGTTCAGCATCGACAAGAGAGATAAGTGCAGAGGGAGTATTGAACAGACGTGCGGCAATGCGGGTAATGCGATCAAAACGAGCTTCCGGCTCTGTATCAAGAAGATTAAGGTCCCTGAGCGCAGCGAGACGCTCCACTTCGTCTGGTGTAGGACCGGGTGTAATCATGGGTTTCCTCAGGTTGAAAGGACCAGTCTTTTAGTCGTTATGGATCCTGCCAGTCAAGTGGGTGAGCAGGAATAATGAGCTTATGATACACGAGATGATTGACGGACATGCAACTGGAAGAAGGGCTGGGCGACTTAATCGCCCGATTCAACCATAGCCGCATGTTTTAAACTCGATAATTGAATTGGGGGCTTTAAATTCATTATGTAGGGGCCGGGCTGTAAAATCTGGGCTGATTGTCCCGCGCCAGATGGATCAGATTCAAACC
This sequence comes from Saccharospirillum sp., assembly GCF_040881935.1. Lineage (NCBI taxonomy): Bacteria > Pseudomonadati > Pseudomonadota > Gammaproteobacteria > Oceanospirillales > Saccharospirillaceae > Saccharospirillum > Saccharospirillum sp. The sequence continues at coordinate 24,688 of NZ_JBBECH010000093.1, forward strand.
ATAACGGCGCGCGCGGTCTACCGCCAGGGTGCTGGGTGCGGCGAGGTTGACCAGGGTGGACGCGCCAGCAATAACGGCTTTGTTGACCAGTTCGACGCTGCAACGGCTGCTCATCACCAGGGTGTGGCCCGTTAGTGAGTGTTCACCGCGCAGGGCGTGGCCGATGAGTTTGTCGAGGGCGTTGTGGCGGCCGATGTCTTCGCGGCAGGCGAGCAGGTTGCCTTGCGGGTCGATCAGTGCCGCCGCGTGAATTGCGCCTACCCGGGGACCGAGTGTTTGTGCCTGGGTGAGTTGGTCGCGTAACTGGCTCAGCTGTTCCCTGGGCAGTATCGGTGCGGGTTGCAGTGGCTTTAGTGGAACAAAGGCGCTTTCCAGCGAGGCGCTGCCGCACAGGCCGCACCCGCTGGCGCCGAGCATCTGTCGTTGCCGGTTACGGTATTGCGCCTGGCGGCGTGCACTCAGGGTGGCATCCAGCAAGTAGGCGGGCAGGCCGTCTGGTGTGTGAGTGCTTGTTAACGTCCAGTCCAGCAGGTCGGCTGCGCGACGGATTATTCCCTCACTCAGGCTGAAACCCACCAGAAAATCATCCAGATCTGTCGGGGTCAGCATCATGATGCCGTGGGTTATATCGCCATAGCTGATCGCGATCGGTATTTCTTCGATCAGGTCGGTTTCGGCATCAGTTCCAGCGGGAAGCTGTGTCTGGAAATGACGTTTACCGGAAGCTGGAGGGAGCGACATCTGAGCTTTCCCGGGGGCTGTGGAATAGAAGCCTGAGTGTACCGGATTGTTGGCCGGGTGTGTGCTTGTCTGCGACGTTCGGGGGTGCTTGGTGACCATGGTCCGCGACAGCTACCGGTGGTGCCTCGACGGGGTCGGCGTGAATCCGTCCATGGAGCCTAGGCCGAAACATCCATGTTTCGGACTACCCCGCAGAGGCACCACCGGCATCCGTCGCTCGCAGTGTGCAAGCCCCCGAAAACTGAGTGCTGAGAAGGACGTATTACCCGGGTATCACCGCCGTCGCTTCGATCTCTACTTTGGCTTCATCCTCAATCAAATCCGCTACCTGAACCATGGTCATGGCCGGGAAGTGTTTGCCGAGTACGGCGCGGTAGGCTTCGCCGACTTCGGTAAGGCGGGTCAGGTATTCGGCCTTGTCGGTGACGTACCAGGTCAGGCGCACCAGATGTTCGGGTTGGGCATCGGCTTCACGCAGCACGGTGACGATGTTGCGCAGTGCCTGTTCGATCTGGCCGACGAAGTCATCGGTTTCAAATACCTGGTCGGCATTCCAGCCGATCTGGCCGCCGACAAAGACAGTTCTGCCTTCAGCCAGCATGCCGTTGGCGTAACCGACCGCGCGTTTCCAGTGATTCGGGTGAAGCCGTTGGTGGGTGTTGGATGCAGGCATCAGGTGGATCCTTTTTCAGTCGCGGTTGTGGGGGTTTCCCGGTCACGTTCAAAACGGTGGCGTATTGCCTCGGGCCAGCGACAGGGTTCGCCGCTGTTCATATCGACAGAGACCAGGGTGGATTCATTCGTCAGAAGCAGGGTATTACCGCAGTGGCCGAATCGAACGTTGTGTCGGGTCAGGTAGGCCATGGTTAAACGCCCAGGTATCGGTCTTTAAGGTCATCGGTTAGGGCATCGGGTTCACCGGCCCAGACCGTTTGGCCTTTTTCCAGTATCAGGCAGTGACTGGCCAGTGGCAGCACTTCTTTCAGGGTTTTATCGACCAGTAGAATGGATAGCCCCTCGGCCTTCAGGGTGCGAATGGCACGCCAGATTTCCTGACGGATCACCGGGGCCAGGCCTTCGGTGGCTTCATCGAGCACCAGCAGTTTCGGGTTGGTCATCAGCGCCCGGCCAATGGCCAGCATTTGTTGTTCGCCGCCGGAAAGCGTGTTGGCGCTCTGGTCGCGCCGTTCCGCCAGGCGGGGGAACAGGTTTTCTACTTTGGTTTGATCCCAGTGGCCGGCGCGCGCGGTGGCCAGCAGGTTTTCACGCACAGAGAGGTTGGTGAAGCAGCGCCGGCCTTCGGGCACCAGGCCGAGCCCCATCTGGGCGATGCGAAACCCCTGGGCACGGGTGATGTCTTTGCCTTCGAATTCGATCGACCCGGCCGAGGGCGGGGTGAGTCCGAATACCGAGCGAATGGTGGTGGTTTTGCCCATGCCGTTGCGGCCCATCAGCGCGACCAGTTCGCCAGCGACGATGGTTAAATCAACACCAAACAGCGCCTGGGACGGGCCGTAAAAGGTCTCAATATTAGATACTCTAAGCATGGTCGTCTCCCAGATAGGCTTCGCGAACGTTCGGGTCGTTGCGGATGGTATCGCTGTTGCCGTGAGCGATGACTTCACCGGCCACCAGCACCGAAATGCGATCAGCCAGCCGGAACACCGCGTCCATATCGTGTTCGATCAGCAGAATGGGTACCTGATGCTTAAGCGTTTCGAGCAGAGTGGTCAGCTTGGCGGTGCCCTCGGGGCCGAGGCCTGCCATGGGTTCGTCCAGCAACAGTACCTTAGGCTTCAGCGCCAGCGCACAGGCCACTTCGACCTGGCGGCGCTCACCGTGGGAGAGCTCGGCAACGGGCGTATCGGCACGGTCGGTCAATGCCATTTGCGCCAGTACCGCGTCCGCCGGTTCGCGAAGGCTGGCATCGTTATTGACCGGTTTCCAGAAACGGAAACTGCTGCCCTGCAGGGCTTGCACGGCCATCATGACATTGCGGCGCACGCTCAGGCTTTCGGCCAGTGACGACACCTGAAAACTGCGTCCCAGTCCCAGGCGGGCACGGGCAGCAACCGACAGTGAATCGAGTGATTGACCATCGAGCCAGAGGCTGCCGGAATCCGGTGGCAGGGTACCGGCGATCTGCGCAATGAGGGTCGATTTTCCAGCCCCGTTCGGGCCGATCAGCGCATGAATTTCGCCCGGCATCACGTTGATGGATACCTCTTTGGTGGCGTGCAGGGCGCCAAAACGTTTGTTCAGGTTCTGAATGCTGAGTACGGCTTCATTCATGTCGGGACCTCCCAGCCAGCAGGCCAAAGACGCCGCCGCGCGCGAACAGCACCACAGCCAACAACACCAGGCCAAGGAAGAACTGCCAGTATTCGGTTAAACCGCCGAGCCAGAATTCCATGGCGACAAACAGCATGGCCCCGGCTACCGGGCCATAAAGCCGACCGACACCCCCGAGAATGACAATAACCATGATTTCACCGGAACGATGCCAGTCGAGCATCGAGGTGCCGACAAAACCGTTCAGGTCGGCGAACAGGGCACCGGCCAGCCCGGTGATCATGCCGCTGATCACAAAGGCCACCAGTTTGATCGGTCGGGGTTCAACGCCAGAGGTCGCCAGCCGCACCGGGTTCAGCCGCGCCATGGTCAGCGCCGCGCCAAAGCGCGAGCCGAGCAGGCGATGGCAGAACGACAGGGCCAGCATCAGCAGGCCAAAACACAGGAAAAAGAAGACGAGGCTGTTGTTGGTGTTCAGCCCCCAGAGCTGATTGCGAATGTAGATCGGCAGGCCGTCTTCACCGCCGTAGGTTGGCCAGGAAATGGCGAAGTAGTAGATCATCTGGGCAAAGGCCAGGGTGATCATAATGAAGTAAACGCCCGAGGTGCCGAGCGAGAGACGGCCAATGCCATAGGCCAGCAGGCCGCACAGGGCAATGGCGGTTAACCACAGCGGGATCAGCTGATCGCTGCCGTTGGGCAGAAACGGAATGCCGAGTGCAGGGGTCATATCGAACGCATGAAAAGCACCGATGCCCGCGACATAACCGCCGAGACCGAAGTAGGCGGCGTGGCCAAAACTGACCATGCCACCAAAGCCCAGCGCCAGGTTCAGGCCAACGCCGGCCAGAGCAATAATGACCATGCGCGTAGCCAGGTTAACAAAAAAACTCTCGCCAGCGAGGTAAGCGGCTGAAGCGCCGACGACCAGAATCAATAACAGGCTCAGGCTGATCCAACCTTCCCGGTCGAGCCTAAAACGGGCACTGCGGGCCGGGTCAGTTGCGGTAAGGGAATGCGATTGCGTCATAACCAGCCTGCTCAGTGTTTGACGGCAAAAAGGCCGTTGGGTTTAAAGATGAGGATGATGGCCATCAGGATGTAAATCAGCATCGAGGCGATGGCCGCCCCGACGCCGGACGCTGCTGAGGCTTCCATAAAGAGTTTGAACAAGTCGGGCAACAGTACCCGGCCAAGCGTATCTACCACGCCGACCAACAGGGCACCCACGAGGGCACCCTTGATAGAACCAATGCCGCCGATGACGATCACCACAAACGCCAGAATCAACACGGGCTCACCCATGCCAACCTGAACCGATTGCAGCGCGCCGATGGTCGCACCGGCCAATCCGGCAAGCCCGGCGCCCAATGCAAACACCAGGGTGTACAGCGTGCTGATATCCACACCCAGCGCACCGATCATCTCCCGGTCGTTCTCACCGGCGCGAATGCGCATACCCAGCCGTGTGCGGCTGATCAGCAGATACAAACCCATGGCGATCAAAACACCCATGCCAATGATGGCGAGGCGATACAGCGGGTATTCCACCCCAAAGGGCAACATAACAGACCCCGCCAGGCTGTCTGGCACGTTCAGCCACAGGGGCGATGAACCGTACAGCCAGCGGGTGCCTTCAGAAAAAATAAGGATCAGCGCGAAGGTGGCAAGCACCTGGTCGAGATGATCACGATGGTAGAGCCGTCGTATCACGGCAAATTCGACCACTGCGCCTACGGCCGCAGCCGCCAGCATGCCGGCCAATAAACCGACCCAGAAATTGCCGGTGGTGCCGGTCACCCAGGCCGTTACAAAAGCACCGGTCATGTAAAACGACCCGTGCGCGAGGTTAATGAGCCCCATAACGCCGAACACCAGCGTCAGGCCGCTGGCCATTAGAAACAGCATGGTGCCCAGCTGCAGGCCATTGAGCAGTTGTTCAAAGAGTAACGACAGGGTCACACCGGATTCCTCGTAAGCTGAAACAGGGGGAGCGAACTCCCCCGGTCAATCACATGGAGCATTGATCGACGTAGACGTCTTGCATGTCTTCAACGGCAACACCGACCAGTTGGTTGGTTACGCCGTCGCCATTGGCTACCACTTCACGGACGTAGATGTCCTGAATCGGGTGGTGGTTGGTGCCGAAGCGGAAGTCACCGCGAACGGAGTCGAAATCGGCCGCACGCAGGGCTTCGCGGAAGGCGTCTTTGTCATCCGGATGAGCGACTTCAAGGGCGTCCAGGATCAACCGTGCGGTATCGTACCCCTGGGAGGCATACAGGGTTGGGGTGCGACCGTGTTTTTCCCGGAAAGACGACACAAACGCCTGGTTGGCGGCGTTGTCGAGGTCATAGGCCCACTGGGAGGTGTTGCGCACACCGATGGCCGCTTCGCCAATCGCGCCAATGATGATTTCATCGAACGAGAAGGCCGGGCCGTAAACCGGAATGTCGACACCGGAGCCGGCGTACTGCTTCATAAAGGCGATGCCCATGCCACCCGGCAGGAAGTAGAACACGCTGTCGGCACCGCTGGCGCGGATCTGTGCGATTTCAGCGGCGTAATCGGTTTGCCCCAACTGGGTATAAACTTCATTGGCCAGCTCGCCGGTGTAACGGTTCTTGAAGCCTTCGAGTGCATCGGTACCGGCGGGGTAGTTCGGGGCCAGAATGAAGGCGTTGTTGAAGCCTTCGGTGCTCATGTATTCGCCCATGGCTTCGTGCAGGCTGTTGTTCTGCCAGGCGACGTTGAAGTAATTCTCATGGCACAGGCGCCCGGCCAGGTCAGACGGGCCAGCGTTCACCGACAGATAAAAGGTACCCTGGCGCACCACACTCGGCACAACGGCCATGGCCAGGTTCGACCAGATGATACCGGTCATGATGTCGACTTCTTCGCGCTGTACGAATTCATCGGCCAGGCTCTTGGCGACATCCGGTTTCTGGGCATCGTCCTGAATCAGCACTTCAACATCATCGCGACCGGCCTGTTCAATGGCCAGCATAAAGCCATCGCGTGCATCCACACCCAGGTGAGCACCGCCACCGGACAGGGTCGTGATCATACCAATTTTGACGTCTTCAGCCTGCGTCGGTGCCGCAATGGCGGCAGCCATCATCAGTCCCAGACCTGCATTCATTACCTTCTTCATGGTCACACCTCCTGGTGTTTTTCTCGTTATTGTTTGACTCTACTTCTTATTCTCTGGTTGCTTTGCTCTTGTGCCAGTCGTTCGCATCGGCCGCCGGTTGCTTCGACGAGAGTGCCAATGGTTCGCATCCACCGTCGGATATGACCCCGGCGGGTCGCTGCAAGTACATCCGTGTAAGCTCGTCGGCTCCCATCCATGGGAGCCGACGCCCCGCCGGTGTCATATCCGACGGCGTATGCTTTCTTAGCCGGTTGCTTAGACTAGACTCAAAAAATCAAGCCAAGTTTGCTTGCCAGATCCTTTCCAATGTAAAGGCTTTTCCGGCCCCGCTAAACACTTGTTTTGCTCAGGCTCTCAGGAAGCCTCCTCCTTCAACCGGAACCGCTGAACTTTTCCCGTCGCTGTTTTCGGCAATTGCTCGATGAACTTAATGGAGCGCGGGTATTTGTAGGGAGCGATCTGGCTTTTCACGTAGTCCTGCAGCCGTTTTATGCAGTCTTCGTCGGCGACCAGGCCTTCGGCCAGCACGATATGGGCCTGGACGATCTGACCGCGTTCTGTGTCCGGCACGCCGACGACCGCGCATTCGAGCACGTCCGGGTGGCCGAGCAGGCAGGCTTCGACTTCGGGGCCGGCGATGTTGTAGCCGGAACTGATGATCATGTCGTCGGTGCGCGCGGCGAAGTGGAAGTAGCCGTCTTCGTCCTGGCTGAAGGCATCGCCGGTGAGGTTCCAGCCATCGCGTACGTAGTTCAGTTGGCGGGGGTCGTCCATGTAGCGGCAGCCTGTTGGCCCGCGCACGGCAAGTTTGCCGACGGTGCCTCGGGGTACTTCGTGCATCTCGTCATCGACAATTTTTGCCTCGTAGCCCTGAACCGGAGTGCCGGTGCAGGCGGGTTTGGCGTCGTCGAGCCGGTTGGAGATGAAGATGTGCAGCATTTCGGTGGCGCCGATGCCGTCGAGCATGGGCTTGCCGGTTTTTTGTTGCCACTCGTCGAAGACCGGGGCGGGCAGGGTTTCACCGGCAGATACCGCCGCGCGCAGACTGGACAGGTCAGCGCCTTCGTCCATGGCTTTTAGCATAACGCGATAGGCGGTGGGGGCGGTGAAGGAAATGGTGGCCTTGTAGCGCTGAATGATGTCGATCATGTTCGGCGGCGAGGCGGTTTCCAGCAGGGTGGCGGTGGCGCCAAAGCGCAGCGGGAAAATGGCCAGTCCGCCGAGGCCGAAGGTGAAGGCCAGCGGTGGTGAGCCGACGAAGACGTCGTCTGGTGTGACCTGCAAAACCTCTTTGGCGTAGGTGTCGGCAACGGCCAACAGGTCGCGGTGGTAATGCATGGTGGCTTTGGGCGAGCCGGTGGTGCCGGACGTAAAACCGAGCAGGGCGACGTCGTCGGCGCGGGTGGGGACGGCGTCGAAATGCACGGGTTTTTCCAGGGCGGCGTGGTCGAGTTCGGCATCGTGGTTGGCGGTGCCGTCGAACCCGATGACGTATTTTAAAAATTGGCTGTCGGCGGCGCAGCGTTTTATTTCATCGAGCAATCGAGTGTCGCAAAGGGCGTGGCTTATTTCGGCTTTGTCGACAATTTGGGCCAGTTCACCGGCGCGCAGCATGGGCATGGTGTTGACGGCGACGGCGCCGATTTTGGTGACGGCGAGCCAGCAGGCAACAAACGCGGGGTTGTTGGCCGAGCGAATCAGAACCCGGTTGCCGGGCTGGATGCCGAAGTCGTCCACCAGGGCGTGTGCCAGTCGGTTGGTCCAGTCGGCTAACTCTTTGTAGGTACGGCGGCGGCCGTTGCCGATCAGGGCGGTGCGGTCGCCGAGGCCCTGTTCGACCAGGCGGTCGGTGAGCTCGACACCGGCGTTCAGGATGTCCGGGTAATTCAGACCATCGAGCAGAAACACCGGTTGCTGATCGGCCGGTGGCAGATGATCGCGACAGTAGGTGTCGGTGTGTGCTGACGGTACTGACATGGTTGCCTCTCTTTTATTGTTGTTACTCAAGTTCCGGAGTTCGGGTCTGCTACTTTGCCAGTGGTCCGTGTCAGGCACCGGGTATACCTCTCCGGGGTCGGCGTGAACCCGTCCATGGGGCCTAGACCGCAACATCCATGTTGCGGACTACCCCGGATAGGTACACCCGGTACCTGACACTCGGCTGGGTGCGAACTCGGAATCTTGAGTTATTAGCGTATTAGCCCGAGCCCATAGTACTCCGGGCTATCACAATTTTTTGTACATCCGACGCGCCTTCATAAATTCTCAGGGCGCGTATTTCACGATACAGACTTTCCACTATATGCCCTTTGCGCACGCCGTCGCCGCCGTGCAATTGCACCGCCTTGTCGATGACCGATTGAGCGTGGTCAGTCGCGTAGAGTTTGGCCATGGCGGCTTCGCGGCTGACGCGGGCGGCGCCCTGGTCTTTGGTCCAGGCGGCGCGGTAAACCAATAACGCGGCGGCGTCGATGTCTAGTGCCATGTCGGCGATGTGCCCTTGCACCATTTGCAGGTCGGCGAGTGGGCCGCCGAACAGTTCTCGGTGTTGGCAACGGGTCAGCGTTTCATCGAGGGCGCGGCGAGCGAAGCCGAGGGCGGCGGCACCGACGGTTGAGCGGAATACATCCAGTACCGACATGGCGATTTTGAAGCCCTGACCGGATTCGCCGATGCGATTGGTGGCTGGAATACGGACGTTTTTGAAGCCGATGCGTGCCAGCGGGTGTGGGCTCATGGTGTGCAGGCGTTCTCTAATTTCGAACCCTGGCCGGTCCGCTTCCACGAGGAATACCGAGAGCCCTTTGGCACCGGGCGCCTCACCGGTGCGTGCGAAAACGGTGTACAGATCGGCGATGCCGCCGTTGGAGATCCAGGTCTTTTCGCCGTTGAGAATGTAGTCGTCGCCGTCGCGTATCGCTTCGGTGGTGATGTTTGCAACGTCGGAGCCCGAGGCGGGTTCGGTCAGTGCGAAGGCGGAAATGACTTCGCCAGCACGGGTTTTGTCGAGCCAGTGTTTTTGCTCGTCGGTACCGAATAGGCTGATGGCGCCGGTGCCGAGGCCTTGCATGGCAAAGGCGAAATCGGCTAAACCATGATGGCGGGCGAGGGTTTCGCGAGCGAGGCACAGGGTGCGTACGTCGATGGCGTCGCCAGCTGTAGGTTGCAGAAAACCAGCCTTGCCCAAGGCGTGAACGAGGTTGATGCATTCGGCATCGGTGTCGGTTTCATCGCTGTGTTGGCTCAGGTTGTCGACGCACCAGGCATCGAGTTCTTTGGCCCACTCGCGGTGACGGTCTTCAAAAAACGGCCAGGTTAGAAAGCTGGTATCGCTCATCAGTTGCCTCCAAATTGTGGCTTTTCTTTGGCGACGAAGGCTTTGTAGGCGCGTTCGAAATCACGCGTTTGCATGCAAATCGCCTGGGCCTGGGCTTCGGATTCGATGGCCTGGTCGAGGCTCATCGACCATTCCTGGTTGAGCTGGGTTTTGGTGATACCGTGTGCAAAAGTTGGCCCGTCGCAGAGCTTTTGGGCGTATTTCAGCGCTTCGGTTTGGATGTCTTCAGCACTAATGATTTGGTTGTAGAAGCCCCAGTTGTGGCCTTCTTCGGCGCTCATGCTGCGACCGCTGTAGAGCAGGTCAGCGGCGCGACCCTGGCCAATGATGCGCGGCAGTATGGCGCAGGCGCCCATGTCGCAACCGGCGAGACCAACTTTGGTGAACAGGAAGGCGGTTTTTGAATCGGGCGTGGCAAAGCGGATGTCCGATGCCATGGCGATGATGGCCCCGGCACCGACGCAGATACCCTCGACCGCGGCGATGATGGGTTTGTTACAGTGGATCATTGCTTTCACCAGATCCCCGGTCATGCGGGTGAAGGCGAGCAGATCTTTCATCTCCATGCCGACCAGCGGGGCGATGATGTCGTGAACGTCGCCACCGGAACTGAAGTTGCCGCCGTTGGCGGCAAACACTACGGCGTGAATGTCGTCGGCGTAAGCCAGGTCGCGAAAGGTGTCGCGCAGTTCGGCGTAGCTTTCGAAGGTGAGCGGGTTTTTGCGCTCGGGCCGATTCAGTTGAATGACGGCGACCGGGCCTTCCGTGCGCCAGAAAAAATGTTTTGGGGCGTGGTTGGCCATGTTCATGGGGTGTCTCCCTGGGTATTTGATTCGAGGCTGTCTGGTTCCGGCCCAGCTTCGGTGGGCAGGTGCGCGAACAGTTCATTCATATGGTGCGTCTCCGTGCTCGACAGCGAGCTGAACAGTTCATCGACCCAGTGTTCGTGTGCCTGGGCCATCTGATGAAATTGTTCGGTGCCAGCCTTGGTCAGCAGCACCCGGGTCGCTCTGCGGTCGCCCTCAATGGCGATGCGTTCAACCCAGCCATCTTCGACCAGTCGGCTGATAATGCCGGTGACGTTGCCGTTCGACACTTTCAGTTGCTGCGACAGTTCATTCATTTTCAGCCCGTCCGGGTGACGCGACAGCGCGGCCATAACATCGAAGCGGGGCAGGGTGGTGTTGAACTGCAGGCGCAGCCGTTCACGCAATTCCGATTCGACCCGACGGGTGGTGCGCAACAGCCGCAGCCAGAGTCGTAAATGTTCCTTGCTGGTGAGATGCCGGTTGGGGGTGATGCTGGCTGGTTCACTCATTACAGTTCCCCTCCCGCAATGGCGATGGCCTGGCCGGTGATCGCCTGGGCGGCGGGGCTGGCGAGCCACAAAGCGGTGGCAGACACGTCGGCTGGTTGAACCAGACGGCCCTGAGGGTTGGTAGCAGTCAGTTGTGCCCGGGCTTCTGAATCGCTTAGCCCGGTTTTTGCGCTGATGTTGGCCAGGCTTTCATCGAGCAGGGGGGTTTCGGTGAAGCCCGGGCACAGGGCGTTGACGGTGATGCCCTGTTTGGCGGTCTCCAATGCCAGTGCGCGGACCAGCCCGATTACGCCGTGTTTGGCGGCGCAGTAGGGCGCTACATAGGGGTAGCCTTTTAGCCCGGCCGTCGACGCGACGGCTAATAATCGGCCGCCTTCAGTCAGTTTGGTCAGCCCGGCCTGCAGGGTTAAAAACACACCCGTCAGATTCACATCGAGCATGCGTTGCCAGTCTTCCAGGCTGGTTTTGCGCAGCGGCGCGCTGCTGGCAGCGCCCGCGTTGGCGATGACGATATCGAGCGAATCAATGTCGCTGAACAGGGCTTCAACCGATGCCGCGTCGGTCACGTCGGTGACTCTGTATTCAATACCGGCGTGTTCGGCCGCTACCTGCTGCAGTTTGGATTCCGTGCGCCCGGCAATGATCACCCGGGCGCCCGCGTTGGCGAAGGCCAGCGCCAGGTTGGCACCAATGCCGCTTCCGCCACCGGTTATCAGTACCCGTTTGTCAGCGAAGCTGTTGTCTGTCGAAACCGATTGCATGGGTTAAATCAGTCCTTCATCGCGTTCGGCCAGGCGCAGCAGTTGATCGCGCCCGGCGTAGTAGGGTTTGGGCCAGGCTTGCTGGTCGTTGCCGATTTTGGCGGCGGCGTGCAGCGTCCAGTAGGGGTCGGCCAGGTGCGGTCGTGCCAGGCAAACCAGGTCGGCGCGACCGGCTATTAAAATGGAGTTCACATGGTCCGGGTCGTAGATGTTGCCCACAGCCATGGTCGGGATCTTCAGGTCGTTGCGGATACGGTCGGCAAAGGGCGTCTGGAACATGCGGCCGTAAACGGGCTTGGCCTGAACTGAGGTTTGACCGGCCGATACGTCGATCAGGTCGACGCCGATGGTTTTGAATCGGGCCGCTATTTCAACGGCCTCATCCGGGGTGATGCCTTCGTCGCCAACCCAGTCGTGCGCGGAGATGCGCACCGACAGGGGTTTATCGGCGGGCCAGGCATCGCGTACCGCGGCCACTACTTCAAGCGGGTAACGCATCCGGTTATCGAGGCTGCCGCCGTATTCATCGGTGCGGTGATTGGTCAGCGGGGTAATAAAGCCCGAGAGCAAATAGCCGTGAGCGGCGTGCACTTCGAGCATGTCGAAGCCCGCAGCTTCAGCTGAACGGGCGGCCTGTACAAAGGCATCCCGCATCGCATCCATATCGGCGCGGTCCATGGCTTTGGGTACAGCGTTGTTCGCTGACCAGGGCAGGGCCGAGGCCGCCATAATGGGCCAGTTACCTTCTTTTAACGGGGCGTCCATCGTTTCCCAGCCGAGCTGGGTTGAGCCTTTGGCGCCCGAATGGCCCAACTGCATACAGATCTTGGCGTCGGTTTCCGAGTGTACAAAATCGGTCAATCGTTTCCAGGCGGCAATTTGGTCGGTGTTGTAAATGCCGGGGCATCCGGGGGTGATTCGCCCTTCGGGCGTAACGCAGGTCATTTCGGTGTACACCAAACCCGCACCGCCCTTGGCGCGCTCGGCGTAATGCACGAAGTGCCAGTCGGTCGGGCAGCCATCGACGGCTTTGTATTGCGCCATCGGTGAAACAACAACCCGGTTTTTCAACGTCATGCCGCGTACTTTGTAGGGCGCAAACATGGGTGCCTGGTCGGTGTCGGCTCCGGCCTGTTGCTGGAACCAGCGCTCCGCCGATTGCAGCCAGGCCGGGTCGCGCAGGCGCAGGTTTTCATGACTGATGCGCTGCGAGCGGGTGAGCAGGGCGTAATTGAACTGCACCGGATCCAGATCCAGGTAGCGCTCTACCTGCTCAAACCATTCGGTGGAGTTACGCGCGGCTGATTGCAGGCGTAACACCTGCAGGCGACGCTCGGCTTCATAGCGCTCGAAGGCGGCACTGAGTGTCGGTTCGGATTCAACATAGTCGGCCAGGGCAATGGCCGATTCCAGCGCCAGCTTGGTGCCAGAGCCGATGGAGAAATGCGCTGTAGCCGAGGCATCGCCCATTAGCACGACGTTTTCGTGGCTCCAGCGTTCGCACAATACTCGGGGGAAGTTGATCCAGGCCGAGCCGCGAATGTGACGCGCATTGGTCATCAGTTCATGACCGTCCAGGTGGTCGGCAAAAATACGTTCGCAGACTTCAATCGACTCATCCTGATTCATCGAGCCAAACCCGAAGGCGTCCCAGGTTGCCTCTGAGCATTCGACGATGAAGGTCGCGGTGTCGTCATCGAACTGATAGGCGTGCGCCCAGACCCAGCCGTGTTCGGTTTTTTCAAAGATGAAGGTAAAAGCATCGTTAAATTTCTGATGCGTGCCGAGCCAGACAAATTTGCAGGCACGCACGTCGATATCGGGTTTGAAAATATCCTCGAAATGCTGGCGTACCTTGGAGTTAATGCCATCGGCCGCGACGACCAGGTCGAAGTCACTCACAAAGGCGTCGATGTCTTCAAAAGGTGTCTCAAAGTGCAAGGTGATACCCAGTTCCCGAGCGCGTTCTTGCAGCAAAATCAGCAGCTGCATACGGCCGATACCGCAAAATCCATGGCCGGTAGACGTGGTGCGCACACCGTTGTGAACAACGGCTATGTCATCCCAGTAGGCAAAATACTCGCGAATTCGTTCGGCACTGACGGCGTCGTTCTGCGCCAGGTTGTCGAGGGTTTCGTCAGACAACACCACGCCCCAGCCAAACGTATCGTCGGCCCGGTTGCGCTCAAACACCTGAATATCATGATCGGGGTTACGCAATTTAGCGCTGATGGCAAAATAAAGACCCGCAGGTCCACCACCCAGACAAGCTATTTTCATTCTTATTGACCTTTAGTGGCTAAGCCCATGCCCGACACCGGGTATACCTATCCGGGGTCGGCGTGAACCCGTCCATGGGGCCTAGGCCGCAACATCCTTGTTGCGGACTACCCCGGATAGGTACACCCGGTGCCGGGCATTCAATTTGTTTCCAACGTCAAACGTTGAATAACTAATGGACGTCTGTCTTTGTCTTGCGTCCCTTAATGTCCAACGTCTTTTAATGTGTCGCGTCTTTCTTGTTCTGCGTCTTTCCCTCTAATGTAGTCCTACAAGGAAAGTATTTCAAGCCTAAACGTTTAGGCTTGAAGAATATGTCCAAAAAGGGCTTTAATGGCGTCCAAAAGGCGTTCGGGGGTATCCTGAGGCCGTGTTGACATTAACCCGGAGATACCATGCTGTACCGTCAATTTGAAACTCAGGAGGCCATCGACCTGGCCTACGATCCCTCGAAAACGGCCGATGGCGCAGCGGCGATGGCGCGATACAAGGCCATGAGTGCAGCCACCATGGCTGACTTAACGGCCCATACCGATGTGCGCTACGGCCAGAGTCTGGCAGAAACGCTCGATCTGTTTCCCGCGAAAACCCCAGGCGCACCGCTGCATGTGTTTTTCCATGGCGGCTACTGGCGCTCGCTGAGCAACAAGGAGTTCTCCTTTGCGGCACGCGGGCTAGTGGAAGCCGGGGTCAGTGTAGCGGTGGTGAATTATGCGCTCTGCCCCTCAGTGACAATGGGTGAGCTGGTGCGCCAGTGTCAGGTTTCCCTGCTCTGGCTGGCCGATCATGCCGCCGATTATGGGTACGACCCAGGCCGTATAACGGTGTCCGGACATTCGGCGGGTGGTCATATAGTGGGTATGTTGCTGTCGACCGACTGGCAGGGGCTTTATGGCCGTTCGCCAAGTCTGATCAAAGGCGTCACGGCCATTAGTGGCCTGTTCGATCTGGCGCCCTTTCCCTACTCCTGGCTGCAGCCCAAGCTGCAACTGACCGGCAGGGATGTAATGACGCTGAGCCCGGTGCGTATTGAACCGAGGGTGGCATGCCCCGTTAATTTGGTGGTGGGTGCACTGGAGTCCGACGAATTTCATCGGCAGTCCCGGGCTTACCAGGTACACTTGAGTGAGAGGGATACGCACCGAAAAGTCAGTGTGGAAGCTGTACCCGATTGTGATCATTTCACCGTTATTGACGGCTTGAGTAATGGTTCAGGTCAGGTATTTGACGCAATTATGCGTCACATTGCATGATGACCGGTGTGTCTGCCGTATTTTTTCAGCCATGAGTACATAATCTGCATAAATACGACTTCTTGTCGGGTACAGGGGTTGAAATTACGGTAGGGTATTTGTCCGGTTCTCCCTGAAGAGTGAATACATTCTATGAAATTGAAAATTGTTCTGCCGTTACTGTTTGTCGTTATTGCCGTGGGAGCCGGGTACGGCTATATGCAATTTCAGGGGTCGACCGAGATAGACCTTGAGGTAGTGCGCATTGGCGTCGATGTGCCTTACCCTCCCTATGAGTTTCGGGATGCCAATGGTGAGTTGACCGGGTTTGAGATTGATCTGGGGAACGCCACCTGCCGTCGACTGAACATTCAGTGCGAGTGGGTCGTTACGCCCTGGGATGGCATTATCGATGGCCTGCTGGCCGGTAATTACGACACCATTATGTCGTCGATGTCGATCAATGATGAACGAAAACAGATCGTCGATTTTTCCGATGCTTACTATTCCACTCCATCCGTGCTGTTCACCTATCGCACTAGCGGGATTGATTCAGACAGCAAAGGTGCGCTAGGAAGTCAACGGATCGGCG
Source organism: Saccharospirillum sp. (assembly GCF_040881935.1). Taxonomy (NCBI): domain Bacteria; kingdom Pseudomonadati; phylum Pseudomonadota; class Gammaproteobacteria; order Oceanospirillales; family Saccharospirillaceae; genus Saccharospirillum; species Saccharospirillum sp. Next base: position 40,395 of record NZ_JBBECH010000093.1, read on the forward strand.
TAATCGTGAACACCATTCAACACGATTACCTGATCGAGAACTACGGCGATGTGGCCACCATCATGACGTATGAGACCAATGAAGACGTTAATGCGGCATTGCGCAGCGAGGAAGTGGATGCCGTGTTTCATGACTACCCGCATTGGGAAAGCGAGTTCATGATCGGCGGTAACTACCCGATTCTCGGGAAAGCGCGTCAGCTGGGTGAGGGTGTTGGCATGGCCTTTCGCCCGGAAGACGATAACCTGCGCCGGTTGTTTAACCAGGGGCTGGATTCAGTTCAGAGTGACGGCACCTATAACCGCATCCGTAAAGACTATTTGTTCTTTGACGTCTCGGTCGACTGAGTGTCTCGCCGGTAGTCGACTATCTCCTCAAGTTTCGGAGTTCGGTGTGGCTGGGTGGCATTCGTCCGCTGCTTATTGCCTCAGCGAACTCCGAAACTCGCGTTAGGTACGCGTAGTTAACCAGGAGTAAAAGGGATCAGGGTGCAGGGGGTGAAACCCGAAGTATCCGTCCGCTATCAGTACTGAGATAAAGGTAACCACGGTGGTCTTCAGTCACCGCCCGGATACGTTCCCCCAGGTCTTCCAGCAAACGATCCTCGTCGCCGATGGTGCCCTGCGCATCAACTGCAATGTGATTCAAATGTGTCAGCACCAAAGCGCCGGCAAACAAATGACCTTGCCATTCAGGAAAAGCCTCGCCCCGGTAAACCCAAAGGCTACCCGGCGCGATGGACGGCACATACACCTTCACCGGGTCGACATAGCCCGGCAATGATTCCGCCTCACCCACATTGACCGGCCCCCAGTATTCCCGACCATGAGAAACAATGGGCCAGCCATAATTTGCCCCGGGCTCAATAACGTTGATCTCATCACCACCACGCGGACCATGTTCAATTTCCCAGAGAATGTCCCGCTCAGAGTCATACGTTAGCCCCTGAGGGTTACGATGACCCAGACTCCAGATCTCATCCGGAATGTCCGGGTTATCCACAAAGGGGTTGTCGTCCGGTACCTGGCCATCCATGTGAAGCCGCATAATAGACGAAGCATGGTTGCTAAAATCCTGACCGTTATTCCGATCACCCCGGTCGCCCACACCGAAATAAACATAGCCTTCGTCGTCAAAAGTGACCCGGCTGCCGAAATGCTGGCCGGCAGAGGAGGCTGAATCAGTGACCAGCAGATCTTCCCAGTCGGTTAGTCGCTGATTGTCTTCTGACAACACGGCCCGTGCCAGAGTAGTGGCTGCTTCATCGCCGATGCTCTTGCTATAGGTAATGTACAGGGTTCGGTCGGCAGCGAACTCAGGGCTGGTTTGCACATCAAGCAAGCCACCCTGGCCCCGGGTGACAATGTCATCGGGTAGGCCGTTTATTTCGGAACGTTCGTCGGACCCTGTGTCGAGCAACCAGAGCTGGCCGCCACGCTCGGTAATGATCATTTCCGTGTCGGAAATGAAGGCCAGGCCCCAGGGGGTGCCGAAGCCACTGGCGACTTCTTCGACCTGGTAGTCGTGGCCAAGGCTGGAGCCTTCGGACAGGCTTTCTGCCAAGCTGAAGGATGCAAGTAGAAGCAAGCTCGAAAGAAAGAAAAAAGCAGATCGGGTTGTGCTACAAAGTCGATTTGTCTTGTGCATTGTCATTCCCCACATTTCATACCTAGGTTTACGGACCGGATGTCGATGTGAGCACCATGTGGAGTGCAGGCTGCCGGGCACGTGTATCCGGGGTAGTCCGCAGCAGGGATGCTGCGGCCTAGGCTCCATGGAAGGATCTACGCCGACCCCGGATAGACGTGCCCGGCGGTCTGCACGAATCCTGATGCAAATTAACAGCAACCACCTATCTTTACGCAATCTGACTGTAGGCGGTTTCAAGGTATACTGCGCGAATGAATCGATTATTGATCCTGTTGATCCTCTTTGGCAGCCAGATTGGACTGTCCGATTTCCTGTTGTTGCCGGTGTATGCTGCGCGGCATGGGGAAATGACGTTTCTGGCGTTGTATGCCATTTTCAAGCTGGTGATCGTACTGCCGTTACTGCATGCCGAGCTCGTGGCCGGGCGCCTGTACCGTATTACGCCCTTTGAATGGGTGCAAACCGGCCGCCTGGGCCCATTCGCGCCCATTGTGCTCAGTGCTCTGGTGGTGGCGGTAATTTGCGTGGTGGCCCTGACACTTTATAACGCCAGTTGGACCCTCGCCATCACCGGCGACGCCTTGCGCGATAGGTTGAATGAATTTGATAGGTTAGACCGAATTCTGTACTGGTATGAATTGGGCGTCGATCAGGTTCAATTGTCACGCTGGATCGTGTTGCAGGTGGTCATTCTTGCCGTTCTGGCCTGGTTTGCCTGGTATGGAATAGCCTTTGCCTACGCTGTTGCACTGCCACTGTGCCTGATGTTTATTTTAATGCAGATACCTCAGTCTGGCGCCTTGCTGGATGCCTGGGGCTGGGGCGAAGTTACCGCCGAAGGCGTGCAGCAAGCGCTGAAGTACGCCCTGCTGTCATCGGTGGCTGGCTTTCTGGTCTGGTACCTGGTCGGCACCCGCTTACCACAGAGCCTGCCAACCGGGTACTGGGTGCTTTCGGTGCAGCTGTTCGATCTCTGGCTCGGGTTGTCGATTGTCTCGGCCGTCTTTCCCGGCCTTACCATCATTCCCGCCTCCAGTGGCGATGCTGGTCTGGTATTGCAGGGCTTGGTTGAGCAAATTGCCCGCGGTGGCGAAGACGTCGCTCATCTTCGGTTATTCATGCTGGTAGCAGCGGTGGTCGGGATGCTGAGCAGTGTGCCCCTGTTGCTGCTGATCAGTCTGAGTGGCAGTGGCCAAACCCGCCGCGGTGGGCTGCTATTGGCGTTATTGGCCGCGGCCTTACTGGCGCTGGTGCTGATGGTGTCGGTACAGGTCGAGTCGGCACTGACCTGGCGTGGTCAGCCCTTCTCGGAACTGCTCAGTGGTTTCAGTTATTCCCTGGTGGTGCCGCTGGTAGCACTGATGATTTCCTGGGGAGTGGGCTGGCATATACCGCCCAACCAGGTGCTGAAACAGGTTAACCCTAGAACGGGAGGGCGATACCTGGCCTGGCGTGCCTCACTCAAATTTGTGATCCCGGCGGCGCTTGCGTTAACATTTACCCGCGACTCGCTGGGTTTGAGCGGCGCCAGCCTGGTTGAAATCCTCGGGGTAATTGCTCTGGTGGTGGTGTTACTGCAGCTGGCACGCTGGGTCCGTCGACAGGCTATCTACCCTGGAGATTGACCGGACCCGGTTCGATACGACCTCGCCTACACACATTTATTCGCAGGTTTTCATGACCGATATTCACCGTTCCGCCCTGTTGCCGCACTCCGCAGAAACGCTTTATAACCTGATTAATGATGTCGCCTCCTATCCTGAATTTCTGGATGGCGTGGTCGCTGCCGATGTCATCGAAGCCTCCGAGCATCATATGGTCGGGCGCATGGTGGTGCGCAAAGCCGGAATCGAGCGCACGCTGATTACCCGAAACAAACTGGAGCGTCCGCACCGCATTGAACTCAGGCTGGAGCAGGGGCCGCTAAAATCCCTGCACGGCGTCTGGACCATTAAAGCTCTGGGTTCCGAGGGGTGCCGGGTAACGCTGGATCTGACCTTCGAGACCGATGGCCGGCTGGCGGCGTTCGCCTTTGGCCAGATCTTCAAACAGGTGGCCGATCGCATGGTGGATGCGTTCGTTCACCGTGCGCAACAGCTGTATGGTTAAGGGTTCTGTATGGAAATGATAAAGGTCGAAGTGGCTTACGCTATACCGGAAAAACAGCGCATTATTGAAGTGGATGTCCCGGTTGGTACGACCGTGGCTGAAGCCGTACGCCAGAGCGGGATCGAACGGGAATTTCCCGATTTGGTATTGGATGGCGTGCCGGTGGGGGTGTTTGGGCGCAAAATCCCCAAGCCTGAAACCGAGGAATTACACGCCGGTGACCGGGTAGAACTGTACCGACCGCTGTTGATCGACCCCAAGCAGGCCCGCCTGAATCGGGCGGCGAAAGCCAAGCAGGATGCTGAAAGTTAACCGGAATGCGAAATAGGGCGTGGCGGCCGTTGCTCAACGGCTAGCGCCCTGAAAAAATCAGCTGCGGCTAATGCGGGCGACGCTGCGGCCTTCGAATTCAACGGTAACGGTCCGGTACTGGCCTTCCTCGTCCAAAATAGGGTATACCCAACGGTTCTGGGGGTCTTCACCGGTCAGCATCGGGGTACCCAGCAAAAATTGAACCTGCTCTGCCGACATACCAGGCGTGAGCTGCTGCAGTTGCTCTTCCTTAACAAAATTCCCCTGTTTGAGTTCTGGCTGGTAGGGTGTCAGTAGGGTACAGGCGCTCAGTGTCAGACTGACCAGTGCTCCGCCGATCAGCGCGCGAGCAATTACCTTTGTTCTTTTCAGGTTCAAATCGTTATCATCCCACTCAATGGTTCAGTCACAATACATATAAAACGGTCGGCGGCATAAGCGCCTTCGCTGCAATGTCGCCAGCCTTCGCTGCAATGTCGCCAATAGTGCCGATGTGGCCAGCGGCAGCGCCGGGCAGTGTATCACGCAAGATTACAGGAGACGACACAGTGACAACTCAAAATCAGGAACTGAAAAAGGTTGGCCTCAAAGTCACTTTGCCGAGGCTCAAAATCCTGCAAATGTTCGAAGGCAATCCCGACGGGCACATGAGCGCCGAAGAAGTCTACAAGGCCCTACAGGAAAGCGGGGAAGATGTCGGCCTGGCGACGGTATATAGAGTACTAACCCAGTTTGAAGCCGCCGGGCTGGTGGCCAAGCACAATTTCGACGGAACCCATTCGGTCTATGAACTGGCAAGCCCCGAGCACCATGACCATATGGTGAATGTCGACAATGGCGAAGTGATTGAATTTGTTGACGACGTTATTGAGCGCCGACAGCATGAAATCGCAGAGGAGCATGGGTTGGAGCTGGTCGACCACAGTCTGATTCTCTACGTGCGCGCCAAAAAAGGCTAATACGCCTTTTTACCCCGGGTACTTTTTAGGAAAGCATTGCATCAGTGCTGCCGTTGCTGCCGCATCAGCATTTCTTCTGCATGTGCCCGTGTCTGGGCCGTTATATCGATACCTCCGAGCATACGGGCGATTTCGTCGATCCGGCTTTCCTGCTGGATGGGTAATATTCTGGTGCGGGTGATCTGGCCTTGTTGCTCCTTGCTGACCACGCAGTGGTTGTGCCCCTGGGCAGCAACCTGTGGCAGGTGGGTGACGCAAATCACCTGGCCGCGTTCGCCGACACTGCGCAGCATCAAACCAACTATTTCTGCCGTTGCACCGCTGATGCCCACGTCCACTTCGTCGAAGACCAGAGTGGGAATGGTGCTGTGCTCGGCGCAGATGACCTGAATCGCCAGGGAGATTCGCGACAGTTCGCCACCTGAGGCAACTTTGCCCAACGGACGAACGGGTTGCCCCGGGTTCATGCTGACCAGGAATTCGATCTGATCCAGCCCATCGGGCGTGGCTTTGTCGAGCTCGGTAAAGGCGATGTCGAAGCGCGCGCCGGGCATGGCCAACTGGTGCAGCTTTTCCATAACGTCATCGGCCATGCGTGTGGCGGCCGCCTGGCGTTGTTCCGACAGTTGCCGGGCCTGTTGCCGATAGGTCTGCGCCAGAGTGTCGACTTCTTCGGCCAGGTCATCGAGCCCGTCCACGGCTTCGGCCAGGCTTGCCAGCTCGGCTTCCAGTTCTTCGATCAAGCCGGGCAGGGCTTCCGAGCGCACCTGGTGCTTGCGCGCCAGGGTGTGAATGCGGTCCAGTCGTTCTTCAACCTGCTGCACCCGGCCTTCATCCACTTCAAAACTGGCCAGATAGTGGTCGAGGTCGTTAACCGCTTCCTGGCTTTGTATCAGGGCGCTGTCGAGCAGCTCTATGGCGTTGTTCAGTGAGGGGTTGTTGTCTTGCAGGTTGCGTAAATGGTGCAGTGCTTGTTTCAGGCCATCGAGCGCGCTTGCTCCATCGGTTTCAGGTTCCAGAAACTGGCGGGCACTGTAGGCACCGCTGACCAGGGTTTCAGTTTGTCCGTAGCGGCGGAACTCCACTTCCAGGGCTTCCACTTCACCATCTTCCAGCGCCAGTGCGCTGAGTTCCTCGAACTGGTAGTTCAGCAGTTGCTGGCGCGCGCTGTTGTCGTCGGCCTGGGCTTTTAACTGGTTGTAGTGGCGGGCCTTGCCTTGCCAGCGTATCCAGGCGTGGCGTACGGCCTGGGCTTGTTCCGCCAGGCCAGCGTAGTCGTCTAACAGGGTACGATGGGTGTCGATACGCAGCAGCGACTGGTGCGCGTGCTGGCTGTGAATGTCGATCAGCATTTCGCCCAGGGCTTTGAGCTCGGTTAGAGGCACGGGTTGGCCGTTGATGTAGGCCCGCGACCGGCCTTCGGCCGATACGGTACGCCGCAGAATGCATTCCTCGCCCTGATCCAGATCCCGTTCCGCCAGCCATTGCATGGCCGCCGGAATACGCCCGACCTGGAAAGTGGCTGTTACCTCGGCCCGTTTTTCACCGTGCCGTACCACGCTGCTGTCGGCCCGTTCGCCGAGCGCCAGTGACAGGCCGTTGAGCAAAATGGACTTGCCCGCGCCGGTTTCGCCGGATATGGCGGTCATGCCCTGTTTCCATTCCACTTCGATGTTGTCGGCGATGGCGATGTTGCGAATCAGCAGTGTGTGCAGCATGGGTAAGCGACCTGAGTTGCCTGGATACTGTGTTTTTGTACAGTAAAAGGTTGGCAAGCTCAAGTGAATTTTGATGACCAGTGCCGCCGTTAATCACGGTCAATGCGTGGTTGGATGCCGGGAATGGGCTGAATAGGCTCTTTTTTGGCCTGGTGTGGCCATTTTGTCGCCCGGTTGAGCCGAAATAGCCTTGAAATGCCAGGCCACGGCCCAATTAAAGTGCGCCAGCTAGCTACTTCCGGCCAACCACCACCGGGTGGCGGAAGGGCCTCACTTTGAACACGGTTGTTTTTGGATATAGAGAGTTGGATCGAGAGATGGCAAACGAAGAGAAACCCGTAGAAGCACAGGAAACCGATGTAACCCAGGACGAGACGCTGGTCGAAGACGCAGAGGCGGCGCCCGAGCAGGCAGCCGAAGCGGCGACGGAGCAGGATCTGGTTGCAGAGCTGGAGGCGGCCCGCGAGGAAGCCCAGCAAAATAAAGACCGCTACCTGCGTGCCGAGGCCGAAATGGTTAACGTGCGCCGGCGTGTCGAGAAAGACGTCGAAAACGCCCACAAGTTTGGCCAGGAAAAACTGGTTCGGGAAATTCTGGATGTTGCTGACAACCTGGAGCGAACATTGGCGGCCATCGAAACTGAAACGGCCGAAGTAAAGCCGCTCAAAGAAGGCGTTGAGATGACGCTAAAAAGCCTGCTCGATAGCTTCGAGAAGTTCAGCATTACCGTCATCAACCCCGAGGGTGAGCCGTTTGATCCGCAGCAGCATCAGGCGATGAGCATGGTCGAAAACCCGGACCTGGAACCCAATACCGTGATGGCCGTTATGCAAAAAGGGTATGCCCTGCACGGCCGTCTGGTACGCCCGGCCATGGTTATGGTCAGCAAGGGTGGGCCCGTCAACAACAACGTTGACGAAACCGCTTGATTATCCCTGTTCACACCTCGTTTTAGTATAAAAAGCGGGTGTAAACAGTCTTTTTGGCATAAATAGGCGGTTAATAATACCCCTGTTAAGCGTGGGGTCTTGAATTCAGCAAAGCGGCTCTCATATAGCCAGTCAAGACATTAACCGAACTGTTATTTGAACCGTTCAGCAAATTATGGAGTGTCAGTATCATGGGTAAAATCATTGGCATCGACCTGGGGACCACCAACTCGTGTGTAGCGATTTTGGAAGGCGACAAGCCCAAGGTTATTGAAAACGCCGAGGGTGATCGCACCACACCTTCCATCGTCGCCTTTACCGACGACGATGAAACACTGGTTGGTCAGCCGGCAAAACGTCAGGCCGTCACTAATCCGCACAACACCCTCTATGCGGTGAAGCGTTTGATTGGCCGTCGTTTTGAAGACGACGTTGTGCAAAAAGACATCGGTATGGTGCCGTACAAAATTGTGAAGGCCGACAACGGCGACGCCTGGGTTGAAGTGAAGGGCGACAAAAAAGCACCGCCGCAGATTTCAGCCGAAGTGCTGAAGAAGATGAAGAAAACCGCCGAAGAATACCTGGGCGAGAAAGTAACCGAAGCGGTTATCACCGTACCGGCCTACTTTAACGATGCCCAGCGTCAGGCCACCAAAGACGCGGGCCGCATCGCTGGCTTGGAAGTTAAGCGGATCATCAACGAGCCGACTGCAGCTGCCCTGGCCTATGGCATGGATAAAAAGCGCGGCGACAGCGTCGTGGCTGTTTATGACCTGGGTGGCGGTACCTTCGATATTTCCATCATCGAGATTGCCGAAGTTGACGGTGAGCACCAGTTTGAAGTGCTGGCCACCAACGGCGACACCTTCCTCGGTGGTGAAGATTTCGACCTGAAACTGATCAACTACCTGGCTGATTCGTTCAAGAAAGATTCCGGTATCGATCTGAAGGGCGACGCCCTGGCGATGCAGCGGCTGAAAGAAGCGGCTGAGAAAGCGAAGATCGAGCTGTCATCCAGCCAGCAGACTGATGTGAACCTGCCGTACATCACGGCCGATGCATCTGGTCCCAAGCACCTGAACGTTAAGGTAACCCGGGCCAAGCTGGAATCACTGGTGGAAGAGCTGGTAGAGCGTTCGCTGGAGCCAGTGCGCATGGCGCTGAAAGACGCTGACCATGAAATTGGTGATATCGACGACATTATTCTGGTCGGTGGCCAGACCCGTATGCCGCTGGTGCAGAAGAAAGTGGCTGACTTTTTCGGTAAAGAGCCACGTAAAGACGTCAACCCCGACGAAGCGGTAGCTATTGGCGCGGCGATTCAGGGTGCGGTACTGTCTGGCGATGTAAAAGACGTGCTGCTGCTCGACGTTACCCCGCTGACGCTGGGTATTGAAACCATGGGCGGTGTCATGACGCCGCTGATCGAGAAGAACACCACGATTCCGACCAAGAAGAGCCAGGTGTTCTCAACCGCTGACGACAACCAGGCCGCCGTGACCATTCACGTTGTCCAGGGTGAGCGTAAAATTGCGGCGCAGAATAAGTCTCTGGGTCGTTTTGACCTGGCCGATATTCCGCCCGCGCCGCGTGGTTTGCCGCAAATTGAAGTCAGTTTCGACCTCGACGCCAACGGTATTTTGAACGTGTCTGCGAAAGACAAGGGTACCGGTAAAGAGCAGTCGATCGTCATCAAGGCCAACTCGGGCCTGAGCGACGATGAGATTGATCAGATGGTTCAAGACGCCGAAGCGCATGCCGACGAAGACCGCAAGTTCGAAGAACTGGCGCAGGTTCGCAACACGGCGGATGCTCTGGTTCACTCGACTCAGAGGACGCTGAAAGAACACGGCGACAAGGCCACTGATGACGAGAAACAAGCCATCGAAACGGCCATCGCCGATGTTGAAGAAGCGTTGAAAGGCGACGACGCCGACGCCATCAACACCAAGGTTGAGGCGTTGACCCAGGCATCTTCTGCGCTGGCGCAGAAGATCTACGCCGACCAGAGTGGTGAGGCCGGTGCGGAGCAGGCTGACGCGACCGCCGACAGCACCTCTGACGATGCCGTCGACGCTGAGTTCGAAGAAGTAAAAGACAACAAGTAAGCCAACGACTTACTTGAACCAAAAAGGTGACACGCCGCAAGGCGTGTTGCCTTGTCTGGTTTTTAGCTATTGGCTTTTTGGGTGCGTGTGACCTCAGTCGCCTGCGATCAGAATAAAACCAACAGCTAAACATCATCAGCCAACCGTCCATTATAAAAGGTTAACTGTACTCCCATGTCCAAACGAGACTATTACGACGTACTCGGTGTAGAACGCGGTGCGGACGAAAAAGACATTAAGAAAGCTTATCGCCGCATGGCCATGAAGTACCACCCGGACCGTAACCCGGAAGATAAGGACGCTGAATCCAAGTTCAAAGAGTTGTCCGAGGCCTACGAAGTGCTGGCGGACGCTCAGAAACGGTCGGCCTACGATCAGTTTGGTCATGCTGGCGTCGACGGCCAGAGTGGCTTTGGCGGCGGCCAGGGTGGCGGCCACGGTAGCTTTAGTGACATCTTTGGTGATGTGTTCGGTGACATTTTCGGGGGCGGCGGCGGACGTGGCCGCTCCAGCGTTCAGCGCGGTTCAGACCTGAAATACAATCTGGAAATGTCACTGGAAGATGCCGTTCGTGGTACCGAGAAAACCATCAGGGTGCCGACGCTGGAAGCCTGTGAGGTGTGCGACGGCAGCGGCGCCAAGAAGGGCACCAAGCCGACCACCTGTACCACCTGTGGCGGCATCGGCCAGGTGCGGATGCAGCAGGGTTTTTTTGCGGTACAGCAGACCTGCCCAACCTGTTCCGGCACCGGCCACATGATCAACGATCCCTGCAACAGCTGTTATGGCCGGGGTGTTAAGGAAGAAACCAAAACACTGAACGTGAAGATTCCTGCGGGCGTCGATACCGGTGATCGTATTCGTCTGTCTGGCAAGGGTGAAGCCGGCCGCAACGGCGGCCCTGCAGGCGACCTCTATGTTGAGGTGCACGTTAAGCGGCATGCCATTTTTGAACGCGACGGTGCCAACCTGCATTGCGAAGTGCCGATCAGCTTTGCTGAGGCGGCCCTGGGCGGTGAATTGGAAGTGCCGACCCTGGAAGGCCGGGTTAAACTCAAAATTCCCGCTGAAACCCAGACAGGCCGTTTGTTCCGCCTGCGGGGCAAGGGCGTAACCCCGGTCCGCGGTGGCGGTATCGGTGATCTGCTGTGTCGTGTTGTCGTGGAAACCCCGGTAAACCTGACTCACAAGCAGAAAGAGCTGTTGCATGAGCTGCAGGATGGCATGGGCAGCGACAAGCATTCACCCCGCTCCAACGGCTGGTTCGACGGCGTGAAAAAGTTCTTTGAAGAGCTTTGAGTTGGGTGCGTTGCCGTGAGTTCGTGCTGGCCACCGGGTAGGCTTGTCCGGGGTCGGCGTGAACCCGTCCATGGGGCCTAG
>NZ_JBBECH010000094.1:0-9709 GCF_040881935.1 Saccharospirillum sp.
TCGTTGCCGTGAGCGGGAATTCCACCGGCATCTTTGAGTATTCGCGCCATATGCATCAGGTTCCAACTCATGAAAGTGGCGTTGCGCTGAGTGAAGTCATTTTCCGGCCCGTTGGAATCTTCATCACCGTAGGATGGCCCCGGTCCGGCTTCGCCTATCCACCCGGCGTCGGCCTGTGGTGGAATGGTATAGCCAAGATGTTGCAGTGCATACAGGATGGACATCGAACTGTGTTTTACACCGTCTTCGTTGCCGGTAATAATGCAGCCGCCAGCACGACCGTAATAAACAGACTGATTACGATCGTTAAGCTTACCGGATTCAGCATACAACCGTTCGATTATGCGCCGACAAACCGATGACTCCTCGCCCAACCAGATCGGCGTACCAACAACAAGGATGTTGGATGCCATGACCTTTTCACACAGCACCGGCCAATCGTCGCGCTCAAATCCGTGCTCGCGCATGTCGGGATACACACCGGGCGGCAATATTAAATCGACCGCGCGAACCATGTCTGTCGACACGCGATTGGCGGTCATAATGGCTTGCGGCACTTTCATCAGTGCTTCTGTGTGAGAAAACTCTGACGATGGTTTCAAGGTACAGTTAATAAAAAGCGCTTTCAGGTCGGAAAAGTCAAAACTATGATTCTTACACAGGTCTTTCTGTTTCTCATTTAAAGTCATGATTATGCTCCCTTCCAATGGTATGCAACACAAGTAACACTGTAGTTCATAATCGGCGATTATTGCGTTTACATGACAGAAGCTTAACTTCGTTTTGTCTCCAGCTTGAACAATCGATCCAGTGACAGCGCTCCCGGCCCGGCCGCTAGGATTCCGAACAACATCACGAACCACCAGGCAGCTGGGTTTCACCAATGGCCCCAGGTTGGGAACACCGTCAATTGAATAAACAAGGTCATGACGAGCAGGCCCGGCGCCGCTGGCCAGAAAGATCCGGCAGAAACCCACATCACAGACGGTGGTTCTATGCTGGCCCGGTTGATTGGCGACGCACCTGACCGGCATTGACCAAAAACTGTTGTTTGAACGCTCTGGAAAATGCAGCCTCTGACTGATACCCAACAGACAGCGCTGCAGCAAAAACCGACTCGCCCTGATTCAATAAAACCCAGGCAAGCTGCATACGCCACCACCGTTGATAGTCGTTCCAGGTGCGACCACTGACTCGCTTGAACAGTCGCGAAAAACTGGCCCGGCTGACATGAGCCCGCTGCGCAATCTGCGCAAGTGTCCATGGCTGGTCGGGCGAATCATGAAACGCACTCAAGGCCGGCCCCAGTACCGGATGAAGGTAGGCGGCAAACACATCCGCGTTCGTCTGCTTCAATACCTGACGCGACATCAACATAAAGACCACCTCAGCCAATCGATCCACCACCACGGCACCTCCGGGTCCGCTGTTCAGGCTGTGGCGCATAAGCTCTGCCAGAATTGGCCGAACATCAGCGGCTTCAGCCGACTGGGCCCTAATGACCAGATAGTCCGGCAAGGTGTCGAGCAGGGTCGTCGAGGCGGCATGCTCAAAGCGGATCTCGGCGCACAGCAACCCAGTGCTGTCGGGCAAGCGGGGTAGGGTTACGGGAAGGCGCTGAACCGCACCACCGGACGGCTCCACCGGCCGCAGGCGATGCGGTAATTCACGTGGAAACAGGACAATGTCACCCGGCTCAAGCAGCTCATTGCTGTCACCTACCTCAAGCTTGCATTGGCCGAAGGTTACCAGGTGAAAACAGGTCTGGCCCAAGCGGTGTTCGGTCAGGGTCCAGTCACCGCAGATCTGTTGGTTGTGATAGACCGTGCAACTGGATTGGAGCAATCGAAAATAATCGTCAAAAGAAGACATCTGATACGTCTAAGCAACTAATAGATACAAATTGAACTATATCAGATCAATCTTTGCCCTACGATAGGCATCACAGTCACAGCAGGAGAAATACCATGTTTACCGAACATACTGAACAAAGCGCCCCAGAAAGCAGTGCCACCTTACTGAAGGGCGTAAAAGACAAGATGGGGTTTGTGCCGACGCTGTACAGCTACCTGGCCGAATCACCAACGGCCATCAAAGCCTACAACGAACTGACCAGCTTGCTGGCGGATTCCAGCCTGACACCACAGGAAGTGCAAATTGCACTGCTGGCCACCAGCGTCGAAAACCAGTGCCGTTTCTGCGTCGCCGCTCACAGCGCCGGCAGCACCATGGCCAAGGTCGATGCCAGTACCATTGAAGCGATCAGAGCAGGGCAAACACCGGCCGACACGAAAGCAGCGGCCCTGGTCACCTTTACCCAGACTCTGGTTCGTGAGCGTGGCTGGGCCAGCGATACTGACGTGCAAGCCTTTGTTGACGCTGGCTTCAGCAAAGCGGCCGTGTTTGATGTGTTGACAGCCGTCGCCCTGAAAACACTGTCAAACTACAGCAACCACCTGACGCAGCCGGCGCTGAACCCCGAGCTTGAATCATTTGCCTGGGCCCCGCCCTCTGCCTCGTAAACTGATCAGTACCTGAACTGAACAACGCCGGGTCGACCTGTAAAGTCGACCCGGCCAGAGACTAAAATGGAAAACAAGAACCGACCAGACATCAAAAAGCAGATTTTAAAATCTGAATAGCTTAGTTGTTATTGTCTTTTTCTTTCTCGGCTGGCTCACCAGTCACTTCATCATTTTCCCTGGCAAACCGGCGTGCCATCTGCCCCACCTGTTCAACCTGCACATTGAAATTACGACAACCGCTGCACATAAGATTGTGCATCTTTATTGCCGCTCGCTCACGGATAGACAGCTCCCGCTCTCGAGAGTCAGACATTAAACGAGTCGCTTGCTCACAATTCATCATGACGGTGCTTCCTCGGCAAACCAGTGAACTTCAAGGCATTGGCGCAGGCGTAAACGGGCTCTGTGCAAAAGAACATGCAGATTGGTGGTGCTGATTTCAACCGACTGGCAGATCTCGTCACTGTCCAGCTCTATAAACTCCCGCATCATAAACACTCGGCCCTGGGCAGGCGGTAAGTGTTCGAGACAGGCTTCGAAAACTCGCCAGAATTGTGCATCATCAATAGCTTCAACCGGCTGGGCCCAGCGGTTGGGGCGATCTGCCTGATGCCAGAAGCCACGTGTATCAAAGACTGACGGACTTGAATCATCGTCCATCGTGCCCTGCGGTTTTTCTACATCCACCCAACGTTGCCGGTAACGCAACAGGTCCGTTATTTTATGTTTCAAAATGGCAAATACCCAGGTTTTCAGCGCCGCCTTTCGCTCAAACGAGGCCACATTTTTCAGAGCTCCCATCAGCGCCTCTTGCACGGCATCTTCGGCCTGAGCCTCATTATCGAGTTGCAGCACAGCGAATTTGAGCATTTGCTGGCGCAAATCTTCTAGAAAAACGGAGTCGGTTAAATGGTTCGCCGGTGATTTTTCTACCTTTGTCTCCCCGGGCAAAATGGTATCTCCCATTGGTCGTTTCCCTGATGCTTTATGGTTTGCCTGAACCCAGTCGGGCGACGATGGATTCAGTGTTCAGACAGCAAAGACTACAAGGTCGACCCGGTTTTGTCGTATGGGCGACACTTTCCTTACAGTTACTGCTTAAGAATGACCCGAAGGCCACCCAATGACATCAACACTTACTTTGCTGTTCCGGTCTCTGGGCGGCCTGCTGCTTTCCTGGTCCGGGGTCCTGATTGGAGTATCGCCATTACACTGATCATTGGCGCCAGCGGGTATCGGACAGGGCTTGATGGCGGTCTGGGAGACCGGAGGGTTCACGCCGAGCGGGTGTCGCACCACCCGTATAGGCCTACCCGGTACCCATCACGTATTCTGCCACCACTCCCTTCGGTAAAAACTCGCCACAGAACCTGTAATTTTGTTACATTCTGCGTTATGAATTCTCTTCTTCTGCCCGGTTCACGGGGTTAGCTCACTTGGCGAACCCAGTGAGCCGGAGCCTTTATAGGTTGTGCAGCCATGATTAAAAAAATCGGAGTGTTAACCAGCGGTGGCGATGCGCCGGGTATGAATGCGGCGATCAGGGCCGTGGTGCGCAATGCCATCGTTAAAGATCTGGAAGTTTACGGCATTCGGGACGGCTACCTCGGCCTGCATCTGGATCGGATCAAGCCGCTGCAACGCCAGGATGTGTCAGACATGATCAACCGGGGCGGCACCTTTTTAGGGTCGGCCCGGTTTCCGGAATTCAAAGAAGAGTCCGTTCGGCGCGAGTGCATCCACAATTTGCGCAAACACGACATCGACGCCCTGGTGGTGATCGGTGGTGACGGCTCCTACATGGGCGCCAAACGCCTGAGTGAGATGGGGTTTCCGTGTATTGGCCTGCCCGGAACGATCGACAATGATGTCGCCGGAACCGATTACACCATTGGCTTTCACACCGCCCTGAACACCGTGCTCGATGCCATAGACCGGCTGCGAGACACCTGTTCATCTCACAACCGCATCTCCATCGTCGAGATCATGGGTCGTTACTGCGGCGATCTGACCATCATGGCCTCAATCGGGGGGGGCGCCGAATACACCATTGTGCCGGAAAAAGGGTTTGACGAAGCATTACTGATCAAGACCGTTGCCAACAACGTCATCGCTGGCAAGAAGCACTCCATTATTGCCATTACCGAACACGTGACGGACGTCAGCGCCCTGGCAAAACGCATCGAAGCTAGAACAGGCCTTGAAACCCGGGCGACGATTCTCGGGCATATCCAGCGCGGCGGCGTACCCTGTGCGTTCGACCGGGTGATGGCCAGCCAAATGGGCGCCTATGCGGTGGATCTGATATTGGAAGGCCATGGCGGCCGGTGTGTCGGTTTGCAGAGCAATCGATTGGTGCATCACGACATTATCGATGCCATCGAAAACATGCCCCGCCCATTCAAACAGGACCTCTACGACCTGACCAAGTTGCTGGCATAAGGGCTAACCCGGAGGACGACTTGCCCGTCCGGGATCTGGTCGCATGAAAGGTTAATCGAGAGTGGTAATAATGCGTGAATAACGGGCGATATACCGGCGTGCTTCGTCCACCAGTTCGCGTCCATCAATGCCCTGCGACGTCACCTCACGGATCCAGCGTTGTACCACCTGTTCACTGACGTCTTCAAAGGCGTATATATCATCAACCGGAAGTTTGGTTAGATTCTCGTACTGCACCATACGACCCGGTACCTCGAGATCATCCCAGGCCAGGCCCATCTCCTTCACGAAATCGAGCCCAATGTTGTCGTCGATGACCTGCTGCAGATCGGCAGGCAGTGCATCGAACTGATCCTGATTCATCAAAAACAAGAAGACGGACGTACCGAAACGACTGCCATCAGCCCCAACCACCGAATGCCCTACCAGCCCTTCCAGGCCGATTGAGGAGAACACCTCAAACGGGATCAGGGCACCATCGATACTGCCATCAGCCAGGGCGTCACGGATACGCGGTGCCGGCATTGCAGCCTGTTCAGCCTGCCAGGCATCAATCAACCAGCCACCGGTGCGGGAGGGGGTACGAATGGTCAGACCACGCAAATCAGCGGGCTCAGTAACATCCTGCCCGGCCATATGGATCGCATTACCGGCATGAACGTGGACCAGAAGGGGCTTTAACCCCTTGTAGTCGGCTTCAATCAAATCAAAATTGGCGAAAATGGCTCGGTTGGTCGCGTAGGCGCTGCGAAAATGAACGGCAGGCAGTTCGAAAACTTCCGTGCGGGGAAACCGCCCGGGCGTGTAGCCAGCCAGCGTCCACACCATATCCACCTCACCGGATTCAACCTGATTAACCAATGACGGCGGTGCGCCGCCCAACGACATACCCGGATGGATGCTGATATCGATGCGGCCATTACTCTGCTCGCGGATACGCTCGGCCCACGGCTCCAACAGAACTTTCTGAGCCGGGGAATCAGGACCTAAAAAGTGATGCAACCGAAACTGGAACTCCTCCGCCTGAGCCGTGTTTGTCAGGCTTGCCAAACCGGCTATTGCCAGGAAAACCAGGGGCAAACGCTTGCCCGAATTCACAGATAACCGGTGGTTGCTATCCTTCATACTTTGAGCGCTCCTTACATCAGACAGGTCACCAACAGCTTTAGCCGATAAATGACTCAGTCGCATTCGTTGTTGTTAGAGGTGATTATTACCCAACAGGCGCAACCTGCTCGGTAATAAGTTTTGATCGTCGGTTGGGCCAAACCGTTGTGACAACAATTCTCAGCCTGGATGGAGATTACCGTTACCCTACCCAGGGTACGACGCACCCATGACTGGACGCAGCGTTCCATACTGGAATCGAGAGACAGATCACATTATAAAATAAAATTCGACATCATTACTTGACTGTAAAAACGCCCGATTCGGGAAAAGAATGCGAGTAGAGTGTAAAATATCGGCTGACCCCTAATGGTTGACCCCTCAGACTGGCCCTCGTACCTTACGCGACCACCGCAGCCCAGGATACCGACATGACCGACATCAAAACCGAATCATTTGAAGCCAAAATGGGCCAGCTGGAGACCCTGGTCAGCCAGCTGGAATCCGGTGAGTTGTCACTGGACGACGCCATGAAGACCTTTGAACACGGCATAAAACTGACGCGAGAATGCCAGTCTGCGCTCGATCAGGCGGAACAGACCGTACAGGTTTTGCTGGGCGAGCCCGGCCAGGAACAGCTTGCCCCGTTAACCGACTCTGAGTGAGCCCCTGCCGCGATGACCTTTGCGTCTTTTCAGATCGACACCCGCCAACGCCTCGAACACCACCTCAGTGGCTTACTGCAGCAGCCGGTGGCAACACGATTGGTCGAAGCCATGCGGTATTCGCTGCTCGATGGCGGCAAACGGCTGCGTCCAACGCTGGTTCGTGCCACGGCAGACAGCTTCGGTGCGCTACCGGACAGCTGGTTGCACCCGGCCTCAGCGCTGGAGATGATGCATGTCTACAGCCTGATTCACGATGACCTGCCAGCCATGGACGATGACGACCTGCGTCGCGGCAAAGCCACCAACCACCGCGCTTTCGATGAGGCAACGGCTATACTGGCGGGCGACGCCCTGCAAAGTCTGGCTTATGAACACCTCAGCCAGGCGCCTGAACTCAGTGCCGACACCCGCCTGGCGATGATCAGTACGCTCGCCCGACAGGCTGGGCACGAAGGCATGGTGGCTGGGCAAATGCTCGATTTACAGGCCGAAGGCCAGCAACTCGGGCTCGACGACCTGGCCCGCATTCACCGACTCAAGACCGGTGCCCTGATCGAATCGGCCCTGAACCTGGGAGCCCTGTGCACCAACACGCCACTGTCCACCAAGGTCCGCAGTGCCCTGACAACCTTTGGTCAGGCGCTGGGGCTCGCCTTTCAGATCACCGACGACATTCTTGATGTCACGGCCGACACTGCGACCCTCGGCAAACCGCAGGGCAGCGATGCAGCGTTGAATAAATCCACCTATGTGCAATTGCTCGGCCTTGACGGCGCACGACATGAAGCACGCCAGCAGACAGAGGCGGCGTTGACGGTGCTCGACCAACTGGACATCAACCATGATTCGCCGCTGCGAGCACTGACCGGTTATGTGCTCAGTAGAGACCACTGACACTAGGGACTGGCGGGGCTTTCCGTTACAATGCCGAGCCCGGCTGCGACAGGCCGGGATGCTCTATAATCATAACGATCATCACTGGTTCCGCTGCAGGGACAGGCTCGACAGGCAGGTAAGCGCATTTTCATGAAGGTTTTTACTCACATTCCCAAACTACGACCGGTCACGCCGCTGCTGGATACCATCGACACGCCCGCAGACCTGCGCCTGCTGACGCTGGATGAACTGCCTCGCCTGGCCGATGAATTGCGTGAATTTCTGCTGTTCAGCGTCGGTCAGACAGGAGGTCATTTCGGGGCGGGACTGGGCGTCGTGGAACTGACCATCGCGCTGCATTACGTATACGAAACACCCAAAGCGTCTCTGGTCTGGGATGTCGGCCACCAGGCCTACCCCCACAAGATTCTGACCGGACGGCGCGAGCGCATGAACAGCATGCGTCAGGCGCAAGGCCTGGCCGCTTTTCCAAAACGGGATGAAAGCGAATACGACACCTTCGGAGTTGGCCATTCCAGCACGTCCATCTCAGCCGCACTGGGTATGTCGATTGCCGACCGGTTACTCGGCATTCCGCGCCAGAGTGTGGCGGTCATCGGTGACGGTGCCCTGACCGCTGGCATGGCGTTCGAGGCCCTGAATCACGCCGGTCACGACGGCGCTGACATGCTGGTGGTGCTGAACGACAACGACATGTCGATCTCAGAAAACGTCGGCGCCCTGTCGAAAACCTTTTCCCGCGTTTTCTCATCGAAAACCTACTCGCACATGCGCGAGAACAGTAAAAAAGTGCTGCAGAACCTGCCGCCTATTCTCGAGTTTGCGCGCAAGGCCGAAGAACATGTCAAAGGCATGGTCTCGCCCGGCACTCTGTTTGAAGAACTCGGGTTCAACTACGTCGGCCCGGTAGACGGCCACGACGTCATTGAACTGGTGCATACACTGCGCAATCTGAAGACGTTCAACGGGCCGCAATTTCTGCACGTAGCCACCCAGAAAGGCAAGGGCTTCACCCCGGCCGAAAACGAACCGATCAAGTACCACGCCATCACCAAGCTGGAAAAGAAAGACGTGGAGCCGGTTGCCAAACAACCCGTAGGCCCGAAATACTCCAACGTATTCGGCCAGTGGCTATGCGACATGGCCAGTAACGATGACCGACTGATGGGCATTACCCCCGCCATGCGCGAAGGCTCCGACCTGGTAGCATTTGCCGAGCACTATCCGAAACGCTATTTCGATGTCGCCATTGCCGAGCAGCACGCCCTCACCCTGGCCGCTGGCATGGCTTGCCAGGGCGCCAAACCGGTAATCGCCATTTATTCAACCTTCCTGCAACGCGCCTACGATCAGCTGATTCACGACATCGCCATTCAGAATCTCGATGTCACCTTCGCCATCGACCGCGCCGGCCTGGTCGGTGAAGACGGCCCAACACACGCCGGCAGCTTCGATCTGAGCTTTTTACGCTGCATTCCCAATCTGGTCATCATGGCGCCTAAAGATGAAAACGAATGCCGCCAGATGCTCAGCACCGCCTATCACCACCCCGGTCCTGCCGCTGTGCGCTACCCACGTGGCTCCGGGCCAGGCGCAACCATTGAAGAGGCGCTGACGGCATTGCCTCTGGGCAAAGCCGAAACCCTGCGCCAGGGCAAAAAAGTCGCCATTCTGGCTTTTGGCAGTATGGTCGCCCCTGCACAAGTCGCTGCCGATACGCTCGACGCCACTCTGGTTAACATGCGCTTCATCAAGCCTTTGGATAATGAACGAGTTCTGGACATGGCTCGCACCCATGACCTGATCGTTACCATTGAAGAAAACGCCATACAGGGTGGCGCAGGGTCTGCAGTCACCGAATGCCTGCACCATGCTGGCCTGACCACAACCGTGTTGCAACTGGGCTTGCCAGATACCTACATCGACCATGGTAAACCACAGGATTTGCTGGCGAGCGCCGGGCTGAATGCACCCGGAATTCAGGCGGCGATTGAGCGCCGTTTGAGCATCTTATAACTGTTGGGTAGACGGCAATGTTACCACGGCCGCCCCCTTGCAGATCCGGACGTG
>NZ_JBBECH010000095.1:0-50045 GCF_040881935.1 Saccharospirillum sp.
AGGTGATGAATTTAGGCGAAAACGCCAACTGGACAACTACGGTGACATGGCGGGCCAGAAGTACAGCACGAATGATATATTTATGCCAATTTGGAAGAGAGACTACTCCGACCTACTGCATGGCCTCACAGGGCTAGGTAGCACAAGAACAGAAGTTTACTATATTCCTGCTGGTGTGGTTGGTTTGATTTCTGCAACTCTAGTTGGATTTATGTTACTTAAAGGATTGGCAAGGTATCCAAACCATATAAATTTTCATCTCTTAGGTCTACTAGCGCTTGATTATTTAGTGATCTCGGTATTAATTAATATTTTCCTTTTTAGTGGTTCTGGATTTGAGGTTATATATTATGGAGGAGCATTTATGGCTGGTATTTATTTTTTTGGTAATCGTGTAACAAGTCAGTTGGCAGTAATTGCAATTATTATTCTCATAATGTTGAGATTGGTATACGTTGATGGCATTTATCTGTACGTATTTTGGATGCCGATCTTAATACTAGTTTATTTAATTTTAAGGGCCCCAGTTGATTCAGAGGGCTACAGAACCGAAATCAAAGAATTTTCATTTGCCAGTATGATTGGAAGGAGCTAAGTATGTCTTTTTGTGGAGTTATTCTTGCTGTTTTAGGTGTGGGGATATTGTTTTTTTTACCTCCTTTGTGGGGAGCTTTGCTGATTGTCGTGGGTGCCATTTTAATATTTAGTGGTGGGGGGAAGTAATATCTATATACTTCGATTTATATTGGGTGGTTCTGGGGTTTATAGGGATGGAACATTACTATTAATTATTTTCGTCCCGATTGTGTTGTATTAACCTGGAGCGAGAAAAAAATTTATGATCCCAGGCCTGTTAGTCAACGAAGTCTCTATGCTTTTTTTGAATTTATCGTCACTGGCTTCGGGACCGAAACCTCTCCTTAAAATGAAAGTTTCGGCGGTTAGTCGAAGAGCAAAAAGACGGCGAAGCGCTCATTAAAGAACCTTATGTGTAAGTGGGTCTGTCTTCCTTTGTGGGCAATGTCGAGCGAGATTTCTTTTCTGGTTTTGAAACTGGGCTTTTGCCTTTTGCGCACAAAGAGTAGGTCCGCGGAATCGGTTAGTATCAAATCTGAGCGCGGTTTATACCTTGTAGGCGACGGCCAGGGCACGAAGGCCACGACACCGGACCAGGTGATTACCGACAAGAGACTTTACGCAATAACCCACCGGACATATTGCTCACTAACTACAATATGTTCGACTACTTGTTAGTGCGCCCACAAGACCAGAAGTTATGGGCCCATAGTGGACCAGATACCTTGCGGTAGCTCGTCGTGGATGAGCTGCACGCTTTCGACGGTGCACAGGGTACTGATTTATCACTACTGATTCTTCGTTTGCGAGCGCGTTTCGATATGACACCAGAGCAGCTTGTGTGTGTTGGTCAGGTATGAGGCTCGTGTAGTGTCAATGATCATTCCTCATTATACAGTACACCAACTGCTTCACCGCTTAGCGCCAGATCAATGGTTACATCAGAAGGCCGCACAGACATGGTGCTATCAATCTTTACGGTATACTGGCCTAGCATGGCTGGGGTGTCATCTATATAGGTTGATAGAGCCGTGAATGTCCAATCAGACTCCATGTCGTTTTCAACCTTGATGATGACAGTCAAATCCATGCTTGTGGCACCCATGGTGCGATCCCTAACACGATTCATCCGGTCCTGAGTGCCATCAGGGAGGTTGATACCTAATAGCCGACGTTCATCCTTTATGATCTGCAGGTTACGCGATTGCGCCTCAGTCTGTTTGCCGGCCACTACTATGTGAATGGGAATCTCGAAGTGGGCATAGCTATCAAATTCTTTTGAAAAACAATCAATTAGAACAGCATCGGCAAAAACATCCGGTACCATTTCCTCGGCTTCAATCAGCGAGCTCGAAGGTTCCCTGGAGTCCTCGTAGCTACTGCAGGCTGGTATTTCTAGTAACAAGTCAGCTTTTTGCGAATGTGTTTCATCATCGAGTAATTGAGATAATTTGACCTGTGTTGACACTTCAGTCTTGCACCCTGAGGCCAATAACACGAGGAGTGAGGTTGCTATAGTAATATTCCGTCTTGAGATTGGCATTGTCACATACTCCTTAGCTTTTCATGGTCTGGGGGATCTCTTTCGGATTGCGTTTGCTCAGCGTGGCCAGCAACCCGCCGATGAACGCGAGTAGCATGAAGACTGCGACTAATGTTCCGCCAAGCACTGCACCCAGTACGGCACAGACCATTAAAACAATACCTGGACCACGTGATTGAGCGCCAATCGCCACGGCACCAAAGACGATGGTAAGGAAGGAGAAGAGAACTCCACCAAAGCCCAGGGCAATGACGGTATCTGACCCTTCGGCTTCGAAACCCGCACCCAGGCCACCAACGAGTAGGGTTGTTACCGCCGCGAATACAGCGAAGATACCAGCAATCAGTGCGATTATTCCGCCAGCTTTTCTCATAATTTTTACCTGTGGATAGTGAGTTGAATGTGTATTATCGGGGTTGGAGCGACATTTTGTGTCGCTGTGGCGGGTATCCGGGCTATAGGTCTATCAATGCTGTCCCAAATCAAAGGAGATAAGGAGGTGGGTGCGGGCAGGGCAGGAATGTAGTATCCGTGGAAATTTTTGCAGTGAAACGGTCAGGCACAAAAAAAGCAGCCCTTGGGCTGCTTCTTCAAATTTGGAGCGGGAAACGAGATTCGAACTCGCGACCCCAACCTTGGCAAGGTTGTGCTCTACCACTGAGCTATTCCCGCGCAGAAATAAATGGTATCCCGTAGGGGACTCGAACCCCTGTTACCGCCGTGAAAGGGCGGTGTCCTAGGCCACTAGACGAACGGGACACACAAACTTTCGATAGGACGGTGCTGTTTTGAGGCAGCCTCGTCTGGCCGTTTCCGTCGAAAGCGGGGCGCATATTACCATTGGAATTTACCAATGCAACACTTTTCCTGAAAAAATTATCAAAATCAGTGTGTTAGCGCTGTGTTGTTGGGCAATGTAGCCGGTGAAAGACCAGCATCGGGCATACCGACTTCGGGCGCTCTCTGCTATCTTGGTTTCTGACTGAATCAGTGTGAGGAAGGCGTCATGAAGGGCCTGAAAGTGATGGAATTGACAGGTTTTAGTCGCCTGAAGCTGCTGGCGGCCAAGGCTCACCCGGCCTTTCCGCGTCAGAATCAACTGGGCGAGCAGGCTGGTGATGCCAATCGATGCCGGTTTGGGTGGGGCATAACCTGATGCATCGTGCCGTTTTGCGCTGGGTGTTGTTTATGGCCGGTTGGGTCTGTGTGGCACTGGGTACGGTCGGCGTGGTGATGCCGGTATTGCCGACCACGCCGTTTTTGTTGCTGGCCGCCGCCTGTTTTGCCCGGTCGTCGCCCCGCTTCCACCGTTGGCTGTTATCCACTAAGCTATTTGGACCTCTGATCGAAAACTGGCAGCGGGAGCGGTATATCGAAAAACGCTCCAAACGGGTGGCGCTGGTCGTGGTGGCGTTAACGTTTACCAGTTCGATCCTGATCGTAGAGCCGATAGCCTTGAAGTGGATGCTGGTCGGCTTTTGGGCGACCTGCACTTTTTTTATAGGGAGACTGTCGACGATTCCTCGCTCGCAGCGAGGGGGGCCGCAGCAAAACGCTGTTGTAACTGAACAGGGATCTTGAAGTATGCAAACGAAACCGGCCAATGCCGGTAGCGTATCAGTAGTACCGGCATTGGCCGGTTCGCATAAGAGCACTGCCCGGTGAGGCCAAAACCTGGCCGGTGGAGTTTGAACCTGGAGAGCATCGTTATGAGAGTCTTGTTGAGTCTGGTGTTGGGCTTGAGTGTGTCGGTTGCCGCCCTGGCCGAAGACGTCATCGTTTCCCATGCCATTGCCGAGCGGGGTGAGCCGCAATACCCGGCCAATTACCCACACTGGGACTACGTGAACCCGGATGCACCTCGCCAGGGGTATGTCACCTACGGCGTGCGCGGTACCTTCGATAACTTCAACCGCTTTGCACAGCGCGGCACTACACCCGCAGGCATACGGGAATACCTGTTCGATACGCTCATGACCGGTAATGGCGATGAAGTGGGCGTTTACTACGGGCTGATTGCCGAGCAGGTCGAATACGATAGCGACTACAGCTGGATCACCTTTCATCTGAACCCCAACGCCACCTTTCAGGATGGCGAACCCATCGAGGCCTCGGATGTGGTGTTTACCTTTAATCTGTTTATGGAAGACGGCGTTCCCCAGTTCAAAACCTACTATGAGGGTGTGACCGCTGAAGCGCTGGA
The DNA here is from genome assembly GCF_040881935.1 of Saccharospirillum sp. Lineage (NCBI taxonomy): Bacteria > Pseudomonadati > Pseudomonadota > Gammaproteobacteria > Oceanospirillales > Saccharospirillaceae > Saccharospirillum > Saccharospirillum sp. The sequence goes on from NZ_JBBECH010000095.1 coordinate 4,323, forward strand.
TAACCGTCGGGTGCGCTTTAACCTGGACATTCCAAGCAAGAGTCTGCTGGTCAGTTTGGCGACACTGACGGTGTTTCCGGAACATACCTTTGCCGAACTGGACTTTACCGAACCCTTCGACGAAGTGCCGCTGGGCAGTGGTCCCTACACCATTTCGGATTACAGCATGGGCCAGTATGTTGTATACCAGCGACTCGACGATTACTGGGCCAAGGATCACCCGGCGCGGGTTGGACAGTTGAATTTTGATTTCGAACGCTACGATTATTACCTGGACGATACCGTGCTGCTTGAAGCTTTCAAAAAAGGCGAGTACGACTTCCGCCAGGAGAATGTCGCCAAAGACTGGGCAACAGCTTATACCGGCAGTAACTTCGACGACGGGTACATTATTAAGGAAGAAATACCGCACGAACTGCCCCAGGCGATGCAGTCTTTTGTGTTCAATATCGAAAATCCCCAGTTTCAGGATCGACGGGTGCGCATGGCTATAAACCTGCTGTTCGACTTCGAGTGGACCAATAAAAATCTATTCTACGACGCCTACACACGCACCGGCAGCTATTTCCAGAACACCGACTACATGGCCGATAGCTTGCCTGAAGGACGCGAGCTGGAGATTCTTGACGATTACCGCGACCAACTGCCGCCGGAAGTCTTCTCCGAAGTGTATGAGAATTTTTCAACTGATAGCAGCGGCAACATTCGCCCCCAGTTGCGCCAGGCAGTGGGCTTGTTGAGAGAGGCGGGGTATGAAACCCGGGACGGATTGCTCATCTACAGCGAAACCGGTGAGCCGCTGGAATTTGAAATGCTGCTGTATTCGCCTTCGTTCGAGCGTATTGCCATCCCCTTCCGGGAAAATCTGGCGCGGGCCGGGATTACCATGAACATACGTACGGTTGATGTCACTCAGTACACGAACCGGATGCGTGAACGGGATTATGACATGCTGGTCGGTACCCTCGGTGGCGGCGCTTATCCGGATAGCGACCTGATGATCCAGTTCCACAGCAGCTTCCTGGATTCAACCTATAACTCCATCGGTGTGCAGGATCCGGTCATCGATGCGCTGGTCGAAGGCATTCGCGATAACCAGCAGAACGAGCCGGAGTTGCTGGCCTATGGCCGCGCGCTGGACCGGGTGTTGTTGTGGAATTATTACGTTATTCCGCACTGGCACATTGGAGCCTACCGCGTTGCCTACTGGAATAAATTTGCTCGCCCGGATACGCGGCCTCGCTACGCACTGGGCAGCTCGACCTGGTGGCTGGACACCGATGCCGCAGCGACTTTGCCTGATCGCAATGCACGCTGAGGGTAGGGCATGACCGCCTATCTGGTACGACGCCTGCTGCTGATCATTCCAACGCTTTGGGCGATTGTTACTATCAATTTTGTCATCATCCAGGTCGCCCCGGGCGGCCCGGTAGATCAGATGATCGCCAACATGGAGGGCAACACCGCCTCCATGCTGGACCGGATGACGGGTAACAATCAGACCGATATCTTGCAGGCACCGCCTTCCTCGGATCGAGAGTCCGGCAGCGACAACCGCTCGGGGGATTCCAGCTATCGCGGTGCACGCGGGCTGACCGAAGAGGACATCGCTGCCATTGAAGCCCGCTTCGGGTTCGATAGACCGCTGCATGAACGATATTTCACCATGCTGTGGGACTACTTGCGGTTTGATTTTGGCGATAGTCTGTTTCGCGGTGGCTCAGTCGTGGATCTGATCATCGACCGGTTGCCTGTGTCGATATCACTGGGTTTATGGACCACGCTCATCGTCTATCTGGTGTCTATACCGCTTGGCATTCGCAAGGCAATCAAGCACAGCACCCGTTTCGATGTCTGGACCTCGGGTGTAATTTTCGCCGCCAATGCCATTCCGTCGTTTTTGTTTGCCATTTTGCTGATCATTTTGTTTTCCGGTGGCAGTTATTTCGACTGGTTCCCATTACGCGGACTGGTGTCTACCAACTGGGATGATCTGAGTGTCGGCGGAAAGATTCTGGATTATTTCTGGCACATGGCCTTGCCGGTGCTGGCAATGGTTATTGGCGGCTTTGCCAGCCTGACTATGTTGACCAAGAACTCCTTCCTTGATGAAATTCACAAACAGTATGTGATGACGGCTCGGGCCAAAGGCTGCACCGAACGTCGCATTCTCTATGGCCACGTTTTCCGTAATGGCATGTTGATTATTATTGCCGGTTTCCCGGCGGCTTTTCTGGGTATTCTGTTCAGCAGCTCGTTGCTGATTGAAACCATTTTCTCACTCGATGGGCTGGGGTTGCTGGGCTTTGAATCCACACTGCAGCGCGATTATCCGGTCATGTTTTCCACGCTTTATGTGTTTACCTTAATGGGATTAGTCATGGGCATTATCAGCGATCTGATGTACACCCTGATCGACCCGCGCATTGATTTCGAGGCGCGCTGATGGCGAGTCAACAGACAGGGTTTTTGTCGCCGGTAACCCGCGCTCGGTGGCTGCGGTTCAAGACGAATCGCAGGGCCTGGTGGAGCCTGTGGATTTTTACCGTGGTGTTCGCGTTGTCGCTGGTGTCGGAACTGGTCGCCAATGAAAAGCCATTGCTGATCTGGTTCGATGGCAAACCCTACGCGCCTCTGATTCAGGATTACACCGAACTCGATTTTGGTGGCGATTTCGATCTGATGGCCGACTATCGAGACCCCTTTATTCAAGAGTTGATCGAACCCAACGGCTGGATTCTCTGGCCGCCGATTCCCTACGCCTACAACACCATCAATTATGACCTGCCGAGTCCCGCACCGAGCCCACCAACTACCGAGAATTGGCTGGGTACGGACGACAAGGGCCGGGATGTGCTGGCGAATGTGCTTTATGGTTTCCGCATTTCGGTGCTGTTTGGCTTTCTGACGACGATTATTTCTGCTGTTATTGGCGTGGCCGCTGGCGCCGTGCAGGGGTATTACGGTGGCAAGCTGGATTTGTTCATGCAACGGTTCATGGAAATCTGGGGCAGTATGCCGACGCTGTTTATTCTGATCATTCTGATGAGCATTGTAACCCCGAGCTTTTGGTGGCTGTTGCTGGTGGTGCTGTTGTTTGGCTGGATGGGCTTTGTTGGGGTGGTGCGCGCCGAGTTTTTGCGAACCCGTAACTTTGAATACGTGCTCTCCGCCCGGGCCATGGGCATGAGTGATCGTCGGCTAATGTTCCGGCATATTCTGCCCAATGCGATGGTCGCCACCTTGACGTTCATGCCGTTCACCCTGTCAGGGTCGATCACGATTTTAACCTCGCTGGATTTTCTGGGTTTCGGCATGCCACCCGGTTCACCGTCGCTCGGTTTACTACTGGCGCAGGGCAAGGCAAATATTCAGGCGCCCTGGTTGGGCTTTACCGCGTTTTTCATTGTCGGCTTCATGCTGACGACGTTGATTTTTGTAGGGGAGGGCGTGCGTGATGCCTTCGACCCGCGCAAGGCGTATTGATGCATGAGTAATTCTTCACCTGAACCATTGGTAAGCCTGGTCGATGTGTCGCTGGGGTTTGGCTTCGGTGACGAAGTGACGCCGGTCGTACAGAATGTCTCGCTCGATATTCATGCGGGCGATGTTGTTGCACTGGTCGGTGAAAGCGGGTCCGGCAAAAGCGTGACCGCCATGTCGATTCTGCGGTTGGTGCCAAGCCCGCCGCTGGTTTGGCTGGGCGGTGAGGTTCGTTGGCAGGGCGAACGGATCGATAACAAGTCGGATCGGGATTTACAGGCCTGGCGCGGGCGCAAGGTCGGGGTGATTTTCCAGGAGCCGATGACTTCGCTGAACCCGCTGCACACCATCGAGAAACAGATTGTTGAGATGGTGCAGCTGCACCATCCGGTGTCTGCTCGCCAGGCGTCTGCCAAGGCGTTGAGCATGCTGGAGCGGGTCGGATTGAAAGATCCGGCCACTAAGTTAAAGTCTTATCCGCATCAGTTATCCGGCGGAGAGCGTCAGCGGGTGATGATCGCGCTGGCGCTGGTCAACGAACCGGAAATGCTGATCGCCGATGAACCTACCACCGCGCTCGATGTCACTATTCAGGCGCAGATTTTAGAATTGATCGCCGATCTGCAACGTGAATTCGGCATGGCTGTTTTGTTTATCACCCACGATCTGACACTGGTGCGTCGTTTCTGCCAGCAGGTGGCGGTGATGGAGCGCGGGCGGGTTGTTGAGGCAGGCCCGACGGGCCAGGTATTTGACGCGCCACAGGACCCTTACACTCAGGCACTGTTGGCTGCTGAACCGGGTAATCCGCCGCAGGCGTTGCAAGGCGAGCTCCGCCCTTTGCTGACCGGACGCGATGTACGGGTCTGGTTCCCGATTCAGCGCGGTATTTTGCGGCGGACTGTCGGGCATGTGAAAGCGGTGGATGGCATTGATTTTACCTTGCATGAGGGTGAGTCGCTGGGCGTTGTCGGGGAGAGTGGTTCCGGCAAGTCAACGCTGGCGCGCGCGATCTTGCGGCTGGAAGCGAGCGAGGGGGTATTGGATTTTGAAGGCCAGTCGTTGCAGGGGCTGGATCGCAAGGCGTTGCGCCCGGTGCGCAAGCGCATGCAGATTGTGTTTCAGGACCCATACGGCAGCCTGAGCCCGCGTTTGTCGGTGGAGCAGATTGTTCGCGAGGGGCTGGATATTCACCGGATCGGTAAGCCGGAAGAGCGTGATGCGGCGGTTATTGAAGCGCTGCAAGCGGTGGAACTCGACCCGGAGATGCGGTTTCGCTATCCGAACGAGTTCTCTGGTGGCCAACGTCAGCGCATTGCCATTGCCCGAGCGCTGATCATGCGGCCGCGCTTTATCATTCTCGATGAGCCAACCTCGGCGCTGGACCGGACCGTTCAGTTCCAGGTGATTGAGTTGCTCAAGCGATTGCAGGCAGACTATGGCTTGTCTTACCTGTTTATCAGTCACGATCTGAAAGTCGTTCAGGCGCTGTGCCACTCGGTGATGGTGATGAAGGATGGCAAAGTGGTTGAACAGGGCCCCGCGGAGCAGGTGTTTAATTCACCGCAAAACCCCTACACTCAAGCCTTGCTCGAAACTGCCTTTGCGGTTTGATGCCTCTCTGTAACCTGTGGTTGGGTCCGCGTCGGCTACCGGTGATGTCTCAGCGGGGTCGGCGTAAACCCGTCCGGGGCCTGGACCGCAACATCCATGTTGCGGACTCCCCCGCAGAGACACCACCGGCATCCGTCGCTCGCAATGTGCGAATTTCGGAGGTTAAGCGATTAATATTTATAAAAGGAAACCTGATGTCTCTGCCCAAACTGGACCACCGCCAGGGAATATGGATCGCCGCACTGGGGGTGCTGGTACTCAGTTTCGATGCCTTGCTGGTACGCCTTGCCGCAACCGATCCAATGAACATTGCCTTCTGGCGTGGTGCGCTTATTTTTGTGTCGGTGACGTTGTTTATTCAATTTAGCGGTAATCGTAAACAATGGCGGCAGTATCGCGCCCATGGCGGCGCTGCTGTGCTGGTGACGGTGATCTACGGTATTAATTCCGGACTGTTTGTGTTCAGTGTTAGCCACACGTCGGCGGCCAATACAGTGGTTATTCTCAGCAGTTCGGCATTTTTTGCGGCGTTTTTTTCCTGGTTACTGTTGCGAGAGCGCGTGGCGCTGCGTACCTGGATTGCCATAGCCGTGTCCGTTGCGGGCGTGCTGGTGGTGTTTGCCGGGTCGCTGGGCAAGCCTGGTAGTCTGGGTGATTTGCTGGCGATTATTTTAGCTCTTTCGATGGGGCTGACGCTGACCTTACTGCGGCGCATGCCGGATTTGCCGAAGATGCCGGTCGTCGCTGGCAGCGGTATCGTGCTGGCCATACTGACCTGGCCTTTGGCATCACCGCTGGGCCTGGAGCCGAATCAGTACGGTTGGCTGGCGGTGATGGGGCTGGTGCAGATGCCTGTCGCCTCGGTGTTGCTGATGATGGCAACGCGGTACTTGCCGTCGCCCGAAGTCAGCCTGTTCTTGCTGATTGAAACCGTGCTCGGGCCGGTCTGGGTGTTGTGGGTGCTGAATGAAGCAGTACCGCCGCTGACCCTGGTGGGGGGCAGTGCCATATTGGGCGCGGTGGCGGTGCATTCCTGGCTCTCGCTGCGTCGTGAGACTCCAGGTGCCATCTGAGCGCTGACGCGGTTGAATGGGGCGGGTATACTGTCGACAGTTCGCGTCTATTGCTTTTTTTTATTGTCTGTTCAGGCCTACTGGCCAGGTGACTTCTATTATGCCAATCGAAAAAAATACCGTAGTAACGTTCCACTATATTCTGAGTGATGAAACCGGTGAAACAGTTGAGTCGAGCCGCAATGGCGAGCCCAATGTGTATCTGCATGGTCACGGTGGCATTTTGCCGGGCCTGTCTGAGGCACTGGAAGGTAAAGAGGCGGGGGATTCGCTAAGCGTCACTCTGACGCCCGACCAGGCTTATGGTCAGCGTAAGCCGGATGCCATTCAACGTGTACCGGCCAAGCACCTGATGGGTGCAAAAAAGTGGAAGCCGGGGATGGTCGCTCAGGTTAATACTGAACAGGGCCCGCGTCATGTGCTGGTGGTGAAAGTGGGGCATAAGTTTATTGATGTCGATACCAACCACCCGCTGGCGGGTAAAACGCTGACCTTTGATGTTGAAGTGGTTAGTCTGCGAGAGGCCGAACCGGAAGAAATTGCCCATGGTCACGTGCATGGCGCCGGTGGCCATCACCATTGAGGTATCCAAAATAAAAAGGGCCGTTAAGGCCCTTTTGTGATGATATTCAATTTTCAGTGGTCATCAGTGCTTCAGGCAATTGCTTTTAGTGCCGAATCGTAGTCTGGTTCATTAGCGGTCTCGGAGACCAGCTCGGTGTGCGCTACTTTACCGTCTTTGATCACAACAACCGACCGTGCCATCAGGCCTTTGAGTGGGCTGTCGGCGATGGTAACACCGTAATCTTTACCGAAGGATTCGCTGCGAAAGACTGAGGCGTTGGTCACTCGTTCCAGGCCTTCAGCACCGCAGAAGCGCTGCATGGCAAACGGCAGGTCGGCCGAAATACAGACGACTTCAACGCCATCCAGTTTGCTCAGTGCTTCGTTGAACTTGCGAACCGAGGTGGCACAGGTCGGGGTATCGACACTGGGGAAGATGTTAAGTACCACGGTTTTGCCGGCCAGATCACTGAGTTTGAGATCCGAAAGGTCAGTCTTGGTCAGCGTGAAGTCGGGCGCGCTGGAACCGACGGCGGGCAGGTCACCCACGGTGTTGACTGGGTTGCCCTGGAGGGTGATTTTAGCCATTGAGAAACTTCTCCTAATACGAAAATAATGAGCCTTGCAGAATAACCGTTAGCGGAATGTCGGGCTCACCCGGTAATATCACTGTACGGAAATGGGGTGTTTTTGGATGAATGCAATGGCAGCGAACGCCCGATCCCGTTTTTGAAAACGCTGTAAACAGGACATTTTATGACGATGACAGAGCATGGCCCGCTTGTGGATTTACGCAGCGATACCGTCACCCGGCCAACTGAGGCCATGCGTGCCGCCATGGCCCGCGCAGAAGTTGGCGACGATGTGTTTGGTGATGACCCGAGCATTAACCGGCTCGAAGCCCGCATGGCGGACCTGACCGGGAAAGCAGCGGCCGTGTTGCTGCCGACGGGTACCCAGAGCAACCTGGTGGCGCTGCTCAGCCATTGCCAGCGCGGCGATGAATATCTGGTCGGACAGAACTACCATACTTACTTCTACGAAGCCGGTGGCGCTGCGGTGCTGGGCAGCATTCAGCCTCAACCAATGCCGGTGCAAGCCGATGGCACGCTGGCGCTGGATACCCTGGCACAGATGATCAAGCCGGATGACTGTCATTTTGCCCGCAGTCGGTTGATCGCGCTGGAAAACACCCACGGCGGCCGGGTGATGCCACGCGAGTTCATCGGGCGGGTACGGCAACTGGCCGATCAGCACGGGCTCAGTGTGCATCTGGACGGGGCACGGCTGTTCAACGCGGCCATTGCCAGTGGGCAAACGGTTGCTGACCTGGCGCAAGCGGCTGATTCAGTCAGTATCTGCTGCTCTAAAGGGCTGGGGGCGCCCATGGGCTCGGTTTTGGTGGGCTCTGCTGAGTTAATAAAGCAAGCACGGCGCTGGCGTAAAATGGTCGGCGGCGGTATGCGTCAGGCGGGCATCATCGCGGCAGCCATTGACCATGCGCTGGATCACCATGTCGACCGTTTGGCCGATGATCATGCCAATGCCGAGCGCCTGCACGCCGAATTGAGTGTGCTGCCGGGCATCGTCGAGGCCACGGTCAACACCAATATGGTGTACATCGAGTTGGAGTCGCGGGAAAAAGGGCTGGCGCTGCAGGCGGCTCTGCGAGAACGCGGCATACTCACTGCAGGCGGCCAGAAAATCCGGCTGGTTACGCATCTGGACATTACCACCGACATGATTGACCGGGTCGTTACCACCGTGGCCGACGTCCTCAGCTGAGCGGTTAGTTCGGTTTGCACCATTGCTCGTACCAGGCGTCAGCGCCGGGTGTTGCGCTTGTCGCAAGCCCGGGGTTGGCGCGGTACCAAACCATGGCCAGCGCACTCATAAGACATTGAGCCTGGCGCAGCCGATCCGGACCTATGCTCATCTGGTCCGCCAGCCGTAACGCCTGAGCCTCCGACAGGTTGAACCCCAAACACACACCGGCTACATCCATCGCCGGGTCGCCGGCGGCGGCGAACTCCCAGTCCAGCAGGGTCCACTCGGAGCCATTCAGCATCAAATTTCCCGGGTGCCAGTCGTGGTGGCACAGCACGGGCTGTCTGACGAAATCATAGCCATGGCACTGGTCGCGCAGAAAAGCGTGAATGTGCGCGGGTAATGGCTTGGCGTACTTCAGCAGGGTCTGAATCTGATCCGCCACGTTCAGCGGCTCACCCTGAGGGCGGTGGTGATGCACCTGCTGCAAGGCCAGAGCCAGCACATCCAGATCGGCGGCGTCACCGCTGGGTGCAGCCTCACCCGGTGCCCATTGGCACAGTAGCCAGCGCGGGCAAGCGGCAATCAGCTTGGGTGACCAGGCTTCGTTGCTCAAATTCAGCAGAATATTAATTTCGCGACGCCGGTCGACGCCGAGCGACGGCAGGTCCGGGTGGTTCAGGCGCAACGCAGTTTGTTGCAATGGGCTCTGAATATGAAACAGCCGGTTGCACTCACCACCTGGCCAGGCCGTGATGCTTAGCGGGCCGGGCAGGGTGTCCTTGATCTCGTTCAGGGCCTCAAACAGCGCAATGGTCATAAGCAGGTACCGAAAATATCTGCGGCCATTGTGTCAGAAGTTGGGTTTCTTTGGCGATTTCAGTAGAATGCACGCCAGCCGGGCAGCGTTATTGCCCGGTCAGAGTGCCTCAACGACGCGTTTAAACGCCGTAGAGGGCTCGCAGCGTTCTCGCCGGGGTGCCTACTGTGTGTTTGCCGAACAACGCAAACCGCACAGGGCTGAGACTCACCCGCCGAACCTGAACCAGTTAATGCTGGCGTAGGGAGTTGAGACGACAGGTGTGGCTCAGGTGCTTTCAGGCACAGCCAGCGCCAATCAACCTTTCCCCTATGAGTCATGCTGGCTATTCGGCCAACGGCTCATGCGCCGGTCATTGTGAAGTTTAACTTTGAACCGGAAATCTAAAAATGACCATGAAATCTATATTGGCAACTGCGTCCCTAATGACGCTGTCGTTTGCAGCCCATGCCGAACCTCTGACGATCTACACCTACGAATCCTTTGTTTCCGAATGGGGCCCAGGCCCTCAGATTGAAGCAGGCTTTGAAGCCGAGTGCGGTTGCGAGGTTGAATTTATTGGTCTGGAAGACGGCGTTGCGCTGCTGAACCGGCTGCGTCTGGAAGGTGCTTCCAGCCAGGCTGATGTCTTACTGGGCATCGACGATGCCCTGATAGCCGAGGCGAGCGAGCTGAATTTGACGTTGCCACACGGCCTCGACACCAGTGATCTGAGCCTGCCGTACGCCTGGCAGGATGCCGATTTTGTACCCTATGACTACGGTCATTTTGCCTTTGTTTACGATCAGACCCGTGTCGATGCGGTGCCGTCGTCGCTTCAGGAACTGGTTTACGAGTCTGACCTCAGTGTTATTTACCAGGACCCCCGCGTCAGTACGCCGGGACAGGGCCTGATGTTATGGATGAAATCGGTTTTTGGCGACGATGCCGATCAAGCCTGGGAAACCTTGCAACAGCGGGTCGTGACCGTAACGCCGGGTTGGAGCGAAGCCTATGCGCTGTTCCAGGAAGGCGAGAGCGACCTGGTGCTCAGCTACACCACCTCCCCGGCCTACCACATGACCTGGGAAGACACCGATCAATATCAGGCAGCGGAATTCAGCGAAGGCCATTATGCCCAAATCGAAGTAGCGGCGGCGCTGGCGTCTTCAGACCAACCTGAGCGTGCGCGCGAGTTTCTGGCCTATCTGATCAGTAAACCGGCGCAGGATGTCATGGCCGGTACCAACTGGATGTGGCCTGTGTTGGAAGGTGCCGAGACCCCGGAAGCCTATGACCAGATGGCCCGTCCTGACACCCTGTATTTCAACAGCGAAACCGTGGCAGAGAACCGTCGTGACTGGATACGCGAATGGCGCACTGCGGCCAGCCAGTAACCAAGGCTGTTCTATGACGCTGACCCGCACCCTGGCCTGGCTCGGCACCGGCGCACTGCTGTTGACGGTAGTGCTGGCGCTGGCGGGTATGGCTCTGCACCCCGGGCAAGGGTATGGCTGGGCCAGCTATTTCGACGCCTGGCTGTGGCAGATCGTCCGGTTTTCGGTGTTGCAGGCGGGCTTGTCGGCCGGGTTCTCGGTGGTGCTGGCCCTGCCTTTTGCCTGGGTGCTGTCGCAACAGCCTTTTCGGGGGCAGTGGCTGTTGGCCGGGTTTCTTAACCTGGCCTTTGTATTGCCGGTGCTGGCTGTAGTGCTCGGCATCGTAGTGTTATTTGGTCGCCAGGGCTGGTGGCCTCTGGCCGGCACGATCTACGGGTTACCCGGTATCTTGCTGGCCCATGTGGCGCTTAACTGGCCGTTTGCGGTGCGCCTGTTGTGGGAGCGGCTGAACCAGGTTCCGCCCCATCATCGTCGCCTGGCCAACATTCTGGGGCTTACCGCTTTCCAGCGGTTGCACCGGATCGAATGGCCCATTCTGAAAGCCGCTATGGGGCCGGTCTTCGTGCTGATTGCGCTGCTGTGCTTCAGCAGCTTTACCGTGGTGCTGACCCTGGGCGGTGGTCCGGCCAACACCAACCTGGAAGTCGCGGTGTACCAGGCGCTCAAATACGATTTTGACAGCCGTGGTGCGGCGCTCTATGCAACGCTTCATGGTGTAATGGCGCTGGGTCTGATGGCGCTGCTCGGGCGTCACCGGGTTGGTTCGATGGAGATGGTGGCCCAGCCGACGCGGTCCGTTCTGCAGCGGGCAACCGGGGTGCAATGTGGGGCCATTATTGTGCTGTTGTTGTCTCTGCTGGCGCCTTATTTGGCGCTGACCCAGCGCGCTTTGCGCAGCCGCTGGCAATGGCCGGAGATGCTGAATGAGGCGGTGATCACCAGTCTTGGCATTGCCGGGTTCAGTGCGCTGGTTGCGGTGTTGCTGGCGCTCAGTCGTTGCGTCTCGGCCGATTCGGCGCGGCGGCGCAGTGTCTGGCTCGATTTTGGGGTGCTGGTGTTGCCAGCCATGGTGCTCACCACAGGCCTGTTTTTGCTGTGTCTGCGTCTAGGCTGGGCACGGCAGGCAACCTGGCCGCTGATTATTTGGATTAATGCGCTGATGGCCATGCCACTGATCTTGCAGCCAATAAAGGCTCGAATCGCAGCCGCCCGAAACCAGTATCAACGGCTGACGCGGGTGCTGGGCCTGTCGCGCTGGGTAGCGCTGCGTGTTATTTACTGGCCGGTGCTGTGGCCGGTTCTGGTCTGGGCGCTGGCACTGAGTGCGGTGCTCAGTCTGGGCGATATGGGCGTGGCAGCCCTGATTGGGCAGCTTGATTTTGTAACCTTGCCACTGCTGATTTTCAGGGCGATGGGCAGCTATCAGATGGGGCTTGCAGCCCAGTTGATGGTGGCTTTGCTGGTAGTGTGTGCCACCCTTTTGGGGCTGGCGGAATGGGCTCGGGGGCGCGGTCATGCTTGAACTGAACAACCTGTCTGCTCGGTTGGGCGACCAGGACTTTCACTGGCAGTGCCAGTTGGCGGAAGGCGAACTGATGGCTGTGGTCGGTGCCAGCGGGCTGGGCAAATCCACCTTGCTGAATGTACTGATGGGGCTGACACCGCCGACCCAGGGCGTCATTCGCTGGCAGGGCAGGTCGGTATTGGATTTGGCCGTGCATGATCGGCCGTTCGGTATTCTGTTTCAAAGCCACAACCTGTTTGATCACCTGAGTCTGCGGCTGAACCTGGCGCTGGGCCTGTCCCGAACCGGTCGGTTGAATGAGCAGCAGCAACATCGCCTGGAGGCTGCTGCGCGGCGATTCGAGTTGCACTCAATGCTCGACCGAACGCCCGATCAACTCAGTGGCGGCCAGCAACAACGAGCGGCGCTGGCGCGGGTGTTTTTACAGCGAAAATCTGTGTTATTGCTCGATGAGCCGTTCTCATCACTTGATCCGGCGTTGCGCCAGGAGGGGCTCGACTGGGTCAGCGATATGCAATCGGAGCTCGGTTGTACCGTTCTTCTGGTTACCCACCATCTCGAAGAAATGCTGGGCGTGACCGATCGTATTCTGCTCGGGCTGACGGCTCAGCAGTGGTTGAATCTCTCGGTGCCGGAGTTCCGGCAAAAACAGGCGGAAGGGCGGTTTGAATCGTTATTGGGAAGCAGTGGCAGCCGCTGACCGGCGACTCCTGATTGATCTTTTCGTTCCAGACAGGCAGCATAGCCCCTGGTTTCAAACGATCGTTTGAATAACAGCTGGCCTGATAAGGAACACCGATGAATCTGGTGGGACGTTTTTTACTGCTCCTGGTACACGCACTTATTCGCCGTCCGACCGGAGACCCCCTGGCACCGGTCCGGCATCGCTACCGGGTCTGGCTGCACGATATGGATCTGAACTTTCACCTGACGGCGGCGCGCTATTTCTCCTTCGGCGACCTGTGCCGCATTCAGTGGCTGATCGACTCCGGGCTTGGTCGTGCTTTTTTGAAAGGCCGCTATCGGGCCGTGCTCAATGCTCAGGAGCTCACCTATATTCGGGAATTTGCACCCTTCAGTCAGGTTTCACTGGAGGTGCAGCTGCGCTGTTGGGATGACAAATACGCCTACTTCGAACAACGGTTTTACCACGGAGAAACACTGCATTCGGTCGGCCACGCCAGAATGGCCATGTTGCATAAAGGCAAGGTAATGAGTATGGGTAAGGTACTGGAGCGCGAAGGCCTCAGTGTGGAATCGCTGCCCGAGACCGAAGCCATTCGCGACTGGAAGGAAACCCTGGCGGCAAAACGCGCTCAGTTTGGTTAGACCGGTTTTACCGAATCCAGAATGGCCGACAGGTAGCCTTTGTGCTGGTCTATTTCGGCGCGCGTCAGACCCGTCAGCTCATAGGGAAATACCAGCCAGTCGTCGGTATCGTGCAGACAGTAATCGGGCCTGCGTTCGGTCTGGTGCGTGGCGGGGCGCTGATACAGCGTGGCAATACGGGTATCGACGGGCATATTCCGTTTCAGGTGCTTGTTCAGTCGGTTCAGCACCGCCTGAACACTGTGGCCAGTGCCGAAAACGTCATCAACGATCAGCAGACGGTCGTCAGCATTCAGGTTATCGAGTAGATACTGGGTGCCATGAACCCGAATATGGGTTTCCGGAGAGGCAATCATGTCCGGATAGTGGTCCATGCCCCGATATGACGTTCTCAATGCAATATGGTCAGTTTTGTTGCCAAGCGTTTGCAGGCACTCCTGCACATAGATGCCGACGGTACTGCCACCGCGCCACAGACCGACGATGAAGTTGGGTCGGAAGCCACTTTCAAACACCTGAACACCCAGACGAAAAGCATCCTCGATCAGTTCGGCTTCATCCAGAAAACGTTTGTTGCGATGGGTATCCGTATGGGTCATGGCTTGCCGGGGGCTCGGGTCGATGGGATTATAGGGGTTCACCCTGTGAAGCTAACGATCTTATGGCTAAAAAACAATACCTCAGCGCCCAGGATTTGCTCGAAGATGCGTTTCGGTTAGGCGCGCAAATCCTGAATTCCGGTTTCAGGCCGACTTTCATGATTGCGGTCTGGCGGGGTGGGGTGCCCATGGGGATCGCCGTGCAGGAGTTTCTGGAGTACCACAGTGTGTCGACCGATAACATCGCCATTCGTACTTCTTCATACAGTGGTATCGATCAGCAAAGCCGGTCGGTGCGGGTGCACGGTCTGGATTATCTGGTCAAGCATGTAACCCGGGAAGACACCTTGCTGATCGTGGACGATGTATTCGATACCGGCCGTTCCATTGAAGCCATTATTAACCAATTGCAACAGCGTGCCCGTCTGAACACGCCGCACGACATTCGGGTTGCCGTGCCGTATTACAAACCCAGTCGCAATGAGGTCGGTCGCGAACCGGAGTATTACTTGCACGCAACCGAAGCCTGGCTCAAATACCCGCACTCACTGGAAGGCCTCAGCGTTGCTGAAATCGCGGCGCATCGCCCTGAATTATATAAAATCCTGAGTCCGTATCTGAAGGAAAATACAGCGGGTACAAACCAATGATGATCACTGTATTTCTGTTGGCAATCAGTCTGATGATCATTGGTTACACCCTTACCGTCGTCGAAGCGATGCGCTATTCGGCGGCCTGGGGTCTGGCGACTTTGATACCACCCCTGGCCATCGTCTATGCAGCGTGGCGAGTCAGACAGCAACCAGTGGCGACGGCGCTGCTGATTCTGCCACTGGTGCTTATTCTGTTTGCGATGCCATTTCTCAGTTCAAACTGAGTATTAACCTGTGCGATTACTCGGGTAATGGCTCCGCTTAACGAGCAATCTGAAACTGATGAATAGTGTCTTAGAGCTTATCATCCCTGCACTTAGGGTCTACAAACCTGCGCGCCTGTTTGCACGGCAGGTCTGGCGTAAAAACGGTCGCGATAATTGAGGACGTGTTTGTAGGAGACTGTATCAAGTGCCTCGTGGCCGTCGTAAAAATCGAGGGCTTTAATCCAGGGTGCAATGGCCATATCGGCAATGGTCAGTTCGTCACCCATGATCCAATTGCGATCTTGCAAGCGTTGGTTGAGCACCTCCAAAATTCGCTTTGATTCGCCTGTGTAGCGATCGACGCCATAGTTGTCGGACGTTTTGTCTGCTGCGAATTTATAGAAGTGACCAAACTGGCCGAACATTGGGCCGACGTGTGCTACCTGGAAGAGCATCCACTGTAAGGTCTCCCAGCGTTTGGCGGGGTCCTTTGGTAAAAACTGACCGGTCTTTTCAGCCAGATACATCAGAATGGCCCCAGATTCCATCATAGCCATAGGCTGGCCATCGGGACCATCGGGGTCGATGATGGCGGGGATTTTGTTATTGGGGTTGAGCTTGAGAAAATCTTCATCGAACTGGTCGTTCTTGGTGATATTGACCAGATGAGCTTCGTAGGGCAGACCCGTCTCTTCCAGCATGATGCCAATTTTCTGACCATTTGGGGTAGCCATGGAATAAAGCTGCAGAATGTCAGGGTTGTTAGCGGGCCAGCGTTTGGGGAATTCGATCATCTAAGTCTCCATGAAATGAATAAGTACAACACGTCATGAATGGGGCTTCACCTGGATTAGGCAAGCGGTTAATCTGCAAAGCTTCCACAAACACTTTGACCGAGGACTTCAAAGATGGTGAACAAGCGCTCCCGACTGCTGTTTCTGGGTGATTCAGTCACCGATTGCGATCGGGACAGAAGCATTCGCCAGCCAAATCGTCCCGAGGCGCTGGGAACCGGCTGGGTGCACCGGGTGGCAACCGAGTGGCTGGCACAGAACCCGGAGGCCCAGATTTGGAACCGGGGGTATTCCGGCTGTGAAATAAGGGAGTTGCTGGATCAGGAAGGCTGGCAGCCTGTCAAGCAAGGCGGATACGACATTATTACCGTACTTATTGGCATCAATGACATATGGCACCCGTTTGAAGACAAACAACCGCACCAGATAGCAACCAACCTGGCCGATTTTCAGGCGTTATTGGAACGCCTGAAACCGCTCACCAGCCAATTGATTCTGGTCGAACCCTTCGCCATACCGGGCAGTGCCGTTACGGAAGCCTGGTGGCCGTTACTGGCCGAGCTGCAAGCGGGGCAACGCGCATTGGTGCAGAAACACAACGCTCTGTGGATGCCCGTGCAGGCCGACTTTGGAGCGGGCAGTGCGGGTTATCCGACACTTTGGGCCTACGATGGTGTTCACCCTGGTGTATTGGGTCACCAATGGTTGTCGCAGCGCTGGCTAGATAGCGTTCTTAGTTAAGTATCCAAGTTTCGAAAGTCCCACAGTGTGGCCGAGGCGGGCTATGGCCACTTAACAACCTCCGAAACTTTACTTAAACGCTGACCCGCCCCGGTGTTTGCAGGGCATCCATTTCCCATACCAGCCTCGCCGCGAGTTTGGCGGTGCGGTTGTCCTGATCGTAACTCGGGTTAAGCTCTGCGATATCGGCCATCAGCCACTGGCAACTGGCAAACTGGCAACAACGTTGAATTTCCGTCAGACAATTCAACAGAAAAGTCGGAGGAATGCCAACGGCAGCCGGGGCGCTGACGCCAGGTGCATGCCCCGCAGATAGCACATCCAGACAAACCGTCACGTACAAATAGTCCAGTTCGCCAATAAACCGCTGAATAAAAGGCGTGGCGTGCACATCGGTGCAGTTCAGGTCGCGCAGGTAGTGAACGCCCAGCTCATCGGCGGTGTCGAACAACACTGGGGTGTTGGCCGCTTCACTAATGCCGATGCAGGCATAGTGGAAAGGCAGACCGCGCTGCTTGCAATCCTGCGCTATCTGGTAAAACGGCGTACCTGAGGTGGCGTCGGGCGAGGGTTCGCGCAAATCAAAATGGGCGTCGAAATTGAGAATGCCCAATCGGGCACCGGGGTCGTTCTGGTCTAGCCATTGGCGCAGCCCAGTGTAGCTTGCGTAGCCAATCTCATGACCCCCACCCAGGCCGATGACAAAGTGGCCCTCTTCCAACCGGGCCGCTACCCGGTCACCAAAAGCGGTCTGGCTAGCAGGCAAATCCTCATCGGCACAGTGCACAGTGCCATCGTCATACAAGGCGCGGTCAAAATGGGCCGCAAGGCTGGCCAGAGCAGAGCGCAGGGCGTTGGGGCCCTCAACAGCCCCGGTGCGGCCCTTGTTTAACTGCACGCCCCGGTCACTGGCAAAGCCAATCAGACAAGTGCCAGGTACCTCGGCAACCGGTTCCGCAATACGTTGGTGCCAGCGCTGGCTGCGTGACCCCGAGTTGGGATCGATGCGGCCTTGCCAGAGTGTTTTGTCAAAGGGTTGCCACATGGGCCTCTCCTGTTGGTTAACGGATGTGCTGTCGTTCCATTGGGGTTCAAGCTTGACCTGCCTGAAGCGCTGTTTCACCATGCGTTCACTGCCAGCGACACCCGGTTGCTGGCCTTCACCGCCCGAGTACCCCGACTGTGAGTTCACGCCAGCCCCGCTATCTGCAAATCAAAGACTACCTGATGACCCGGATTCGCAGTGGTGAATTTGCACCGGACCATCAAATTCCCCCCGAAGAAAAGTTAGCTCAAAGTTTCGGTGTTAGCCGCATGACGGCCAACAAAGCCATTCGCGACCTGGTTCAGGAAGGCTACCTGGTGCGCCAGGCGGGCCTGGGGACCTTTGTAACCGACCAAAAAGCCGAATCGCCATTGAACGACGTTAACAACATCGCCGACGAAGTGCGCCAGCGCGGCCACCAGTACAGCAATCGGGTGCTGCACTGCGAAGCCGTTGCAGCCGATGACGAAACCGCACTCAAACTGGGCGTGCGTATGGGCGCCGAGGTCTTCCACAGCGTGCTGATCCACCTCGATAACGACCGCCCAATTCAGCTCGAAGACCGTTTCGTCAATCCTCGCTGGGTGCCGGATTACCTTGAAACCGACTTCAGCCAGCACACACCCAACGAAATTCTTGTCGCCCGCTGCCCGATCACGGATCTCGAACACGTCGTCGAGGCCATGCTACCGGATGCCCAGACCGCCGACTGGCTGGAAACCCACACAGGGCAACCCTGTCTGTGCATGACCCGGCGCACCTGGTCGGGCGAGCATCTCATCAGCTACGCCCGACTGATTTTTCCGGGCGACCGCTACAAATTACGCAGCGCCCAGAATCGAAATCCCAACTGAACCGTTAGCCGGCAACCCAAGCTGCCAGGTACCCGGCAGGTACGGCCAGCAACAAACTCAATGCGACCCGAATAAACCAAACCACAACGATGCGGCCCACGGTCAATGGTATTTTGGTCGACAGAATGCAGGGAATAGACGCCGAGAAAAACAACACCGCAGACACCGACACCACACCGGCGGCAAACCGTGCGGGCAAAGCGGCGTCAACCATCAACAGCGCTGGCAGAAACATCTCCGCCAACCCGGCCGCGGCCGCTTTGGCCAGATCCATGGCTTCCGGCAAACCCCAGATCGCGGCAAAGGGGTAGAACAGCAAACCGATCCAGTCGAACAACGGCGTGTGGTTGGCCAGTAGCAAACCGATCAACCCAACCGACATGATGGAAGGCAGAATGCTGATCGCCATTACCAGGCCTTCGCGAACATTGGTCGCCACACCTTTCCACACCGGCGGTGCTTCGCCCGCACCGGCCAAACCTGCATGCCAGGCCGTGCTCAACCGCTTGCCTTTGGCTACCTCGGGTTCCGGGTAGTCACTGTGGTTGTCCATAGCCCGCAGCGGCGGCAAGCGCACGGTAATGGCGGTAACGGCGAAGGTGATCAGCAGGCTCATCCAGAAATACAGATTCCACAGACTCATCAGATCCAGCGTACGGGCGACAATGATCATAAAGGTAGCCGAGACCGTCGAAAAACCGGTCGCGATAATGGCGGCTTCCTTTGCCGAATATTGGCCAGCTGTATACACCCGATTGGTGATCAGCAAGCCGATGGAGTAACTGCCCACAAAAGACGCTACCGCATCAATCGCTGAGCGACCCGGTGTTTTCCACAAAGGCCGCATCAGCGGTTGAAACAGCACGCCCACCAATTGCATCAGCCCGTAGCCAATCAGCAACGACAAAAACACAGCCCCTACCGGTACAATCAGGCCAACTGAAATCACCAGTTTATTAAACAGAAACGGCAGCATATCCGGTTCATGCAGCAGGGCAGGACCCCAGCCCGTAACGGCCATCAGTGCCGCCGCGACACCCAGAATTTTAAGCACGGTGAACACACTTTCCGTTTTATTGCGACGCCACTGGCCGGTTACCAGCGGGTAAACCGCGCCAGCGACGATCATCGCCAGGGCATACCAGGCGGCTCCGGAGCCGAGCAGGGAACGCAAGGCGTTGACAATGTGATCCAGAGGAATGGTGCGAGTGCCACCAAGCGTAATGGGGGTGAAAAATATAAAGAGCCCGAGCAGGCTTGGAACGATGAGCTTAAGGGCCAGTAACCAGGAGGCGCGCTCATGGTTGAGGGTGGACTGAGTCATGAGAAACCTCGCATCTTGTGATTATTGTCTGAGTCGTTAGGGGGCTCGCCTTTTTAATGTATATACAATTAATGCTGAGACTGTCAATCCCTTCGATGTCCTTTATTTCGTAACCTATTGTTATCATTCATACTAAGTCGGGCAGACGCCCGGTACACGGTTTTTTACATTTCACCGGTTGACTTTCACTCCATTCCAGTTAAATGTATATACAAATGATAAAACAAGGGGATTAACCCCATGACCGGTACATCAACCACACACCAACAACCCCAACTCTGGGTTGGCGTCAGTCTATTCGACGGCACTCGCACTCACGACGAACCGATGACTCTGGTCGTCGCAGACGGTCGCGTAACGCAAATTGTGCCCAGCAGCGAACAACCTGTGCAGTGGGAAAAGGACTGGAACGTCGCCGGAAGGGGCGGTGTTGTCACCCCCGGACTGATCGACTGCCACACCCACCTCGTCTTTGGCGGCAACCGTGCCAGTGAATTCGAACAACGGCTCGAAGGCGTCAGCTACGCCGACATCGCTGCTCAGGGCGGCGGTATTCTCAGCACCGTCAACGCCACCCGCGCTGCCAGCGAAGATGACTTGTTCGCCAGCGCCAAACCCCGGCTTGAAGCCCTGATGGCCGATGGCGTCACCACCGTCGAAATCAAATCCGGCTACGGCCTCAGCCTTGAACACGAACGCAAAATGCTGCGCGTTGCACGCAGGTTGGGCCAGGAATTACCCGTCGATATCGTCACCACCTTTTTAGGTGCACACGCCTTGCCGCCCGAATACAAGGGCAGAGCGGATGATTACATAGCGCTCGTGTGTGACCAAATGATCCCGGCGCTGGCCGAAGAGCACCTGATCGATGCCGTCGACGTTTTCTGCGAAAACATCGCCTTCACCATCGAACAATGCGAGCGGGTATTTCAAACGGCGCACCAATATGATCTGCCGGTAAAAGGTCACGTAGAGCAACTGTCGAATCAACACGGCAGTGAACTGTGTGCCCGCTATAAGGCCTTATCTGTTGACCATATTGAATGGCTTGATGAAGCTGGCATTCAAGCCATAAAGCGTTCAGGCACCGTCGCCACGTTGTTACCCGGTGCATTTTACACCCTGCGCGATACGCACATGCCACCCATTGAAAAGCTGCGCAAGGCGGGCATTCCCATGGCCATCGCGACCGATGCCAACCCAGGTTCATCGCCCATTTTTCAGCTCTCTTTAATGCTGAACATGGCCTGCACCCTGTTCTGGCTAACCCCGACTGAAGCCTTGCAAGGCGTTACCAAACACGCTGCCCAGGCACTTGGTTTAAGCGACACCCACGGAACCTTGGCTGAAGGTCGTGCTGCCGCGTTTTGCCATTGGCAGATCGACCATCCGGCTGAATTGGCCTACAGCGTTCAGCCAAACCGGTTGCTGCATCGGGTTTATAACGGGGAGACAACTTCCTGATGAAGCAAACAATTGTGAACAAATAAACGACAAGCAGTAGATCTAACTAATTTCCCGGGACGGTTGCCACATTTGGCTAGTGCCGGGAGGCGGGTCTGCTCTTGGAGGGCGTCTGTCCACCTGGATGTGGACAGTCGAGCTTACATGGATGTACTTGCAGCGACCTCCATGGGCAGACCCGGCTCTCGGCACGGGTTTCCCGGATCAGACAAACAAGAACCACTGAGGAGCATTGTTATGACAGACCACAGCAGAACTGATGCCAGCCGCGTTATTCGCGCCGCCACGGGCACTCAACTGACCGCCAAAAGCTGGCTAACCGAAGCCCCGTTGCGCATGTTGATGAACAACCTCGACCCGGAAGTCGCCGAAAACCCCGAATCATTGGTTGTGTACGGTGGTATTGGTCGTGCCGCCCGCAACTGGGCCTGTTACGACAAAATCGTCGAGACCCTGCAGCGCCTGGAAGACGACGAAACCCTGCTGGTGCAAAGCGGCAAACCGGTCGGCGTGTTCAAAACCCATGCCGACGCGCCCCGGGTGCTAATCGCCAATTCCAATCTGGTACCGCACTGGGCCAACTGGGAGCACTTTAACGAGCTCGATAAAAAAGACCTGATGATGTACGGCCAAATGACCGCCGGCTCCTGGATCTACATTGGCTCTCAGGGCATCGTTCAAGGCACCTACGAGACCTTCGTCGAAGCCGGCCGCCAGCATTACAACGGCGAACTCAAAGGCCGCTGGATTCTGACCGCTGGTCTCGGTGGCATGGGCGGTGCACAGCCCCTGGCCGCCAGCATGGCCGGCGCCTGCTCACTGAATATCGAATGCCAGCAAAGCAGCATTGACTTCCGGCTGCGCACTCGTTACCTGGATGAACAAGCTACAGACCTCGACGACGCCCTGGCACGAATCGACCGCTACACCGGCGAAGGCAAAGCCGTTTCCATTGGCCTATGCGCCAACGCGGCCGATATTTTGCCCGAAATGATCAAGCGCGGCGTCCGCCCGGACATGGTCACCGACCAGACCAGCGCCCACGACCCGCTGCACGGCTACCTGCCCAAAGGCTGGACCTGGGAGGAGTACCAGGCAAAAGCCGAAAGCGAGCCGGAGGCCGTGGTGCAGGCCGCCAAACAGTCAATGGCCGATCACGTTCGCGCCATGCTCGCGTTCAAAGCGCGGGGCATTCCGACCTTCGATTACGGCAACAACATCCGCCAGATGGCGCAGGACATGGGCGTCGACAATGCCTTCGACTTCCCCGGTTTTGTACCGGCCTACATTCGTCCGTTGTTCTGCGAGGGCATAGGCCCCTTCCGCTGGGTCGCACTCAGCGGCGACCCGGAAGACATCTACAAGACTGACGCCAAGGTCAAGGAACTGCTGCCGGACCACAAACACCTGCACAACTGGCTCGACATGGCGCGCGAACGCATCAGCTTCCAGGGGCTGCCCGCGCGTATCTGCTGGGTGGGCCTCAAAGACCGGGCGCGCCTTGGACTGGCCTTTAACGAGATGGTCAAAAACGGCGAATTGAAAGCCCCGGTGGTGATCGGTCGGGACCATCTGGATTCCGGCTCCGTCGCCTCCCCCAATCGCGAAACCGAAGCCATGCAGGATGGGTCCGATGCCGTATCCGACTGGCCGCTGTTGAACGCTCTGCTTAATACCGCGGGTGGTGCCACCTGGGTAAGCCTGCACCATGGCGGCGGGGTTGGCATGGGTTTCAGCCAGCATGCGGGCGTGGTTATTGTGTGCGATGGCACCGATGCCGCCGCCAAACGCATTGGTCGGGTACTGCACAACGACCCGGCCACTGGCGTGATGCGCCATGCTGATGCCGGCTACCAGAGTGCGATAGACTGTACCCGGGAAAACCATCTGGACTTGCCCATGATTTCCAAGGAGCCCCAATCATGAGTCACACCCTGAACCTAACTCCGGGAACCCTGACGCTGGACGACCTGCGCCAGGTTTTCCAGACACCCGTCACACTCAAGCTGGATCCGGCCTGTTACGCCGCCATGGAAGCCTCGGCGGCAACGGTTGCGGCTGTGGTCGCTGAAGGCCGGACCGTTTATGGCATTAATACCGGCTTTGGCTTGCTTGCCAACACCCGTATTGAGCCGGAAGAACTGGAAACTCTGCAACACAGCATTGTGCTGTCGCATGCAGCGGGTATCGGCCAGTTCATGACCGAACGCACAGTGCGAATGATGATGGTGCTGAAAATCAACTCACTGGCGCGCGGTTTTTCCGGCATTCGACCTGAAGTGGTCGAGTTCCTGATTGAACTGGCCAACCGGGGCGTCAGCCCGGCCATCCCGCAAAAAGGCTCGGTCGGCGCCTCGGGCGATTTGGCACCGCTGGCGCACATGAGCGCCGTACTGCTCGGCGAAGGCGAAGCTTTCTGGCAGGGCGAGCGCTGGGCTGCAGGCGACTTGTTGAAAGAACTGGGCCTGTCACCGGTTACCCTGGCCCCGAAAGAGGGGCTGGCGCTGCTAAACGGCACCCAGGCATCTACCGCCTTTGCGCTGGAAGGCCTGTTTAATACCGAAGTCGCGCTGGCCTCGGCCACCCTGATTGGCTCGATGTCGCTGGAAGCCGCGATGGGGTCGCGCAAGCCGTTTGATGATCGCATTCACCAGGCGCGGGGCCACGCGCCGCAAATAGAAATGGCGCGTCGGTATCGCGAGATTCTGGGCGAATCGGACATCGAGCACAGCCACGCTGAGTGCGAAAAAGTGCAGGACCCCTATTCACTGCGCTGCCAGCCCCAGGTCATGGGTGCCTGCCTGCAGCAATGGCAGTTTGCCGCCCAGGTGTTGCTGACCGAAGCGAACGGAGTTTCGGATAATCCGCTGGTGTTCGCCGACGAAGGCGACATCATCTCTGGTGGTAATTTCCACGCTGAACCGGTGGCCATGACAGCCGATATGCTCGCCATTGTGTTATCGGAAATCGGTGCGCTGTCCGAACGGCGCATGGCCCTGTTGATCGACTCCGGGCTGAGTGGTTTACCTCCGTTTCTGGTTGATAACGGCGGCGTGAACTCCGGCTTTATGATCGCACAGGTGACAGCTGCAGCGCTCGCCAGCGAAAACAAATCCCTGGCGCACCCGGCCTCGGTAGATTCATTGCCGACTTCGGCTAACCAGGAGGATCATGTCTCAATGGCGACGTTCGCCGGTCGTCGTCTGGCGGATATCTACGAAAACGTCGAAGGTATTCTGGCTATCGAATGGCTGGCTTCGGCACAGGGTCTTGATTTTCGGGCGCCGCGACACACCAGCGACACCTTGGAACAAGCAAAGGCTGCGCTGCGTAGCCGGGTGCCGTTCTACGACAAAGATCGCTACTTCGCACCAGACATCCACAACGCCGCCACGCTGATTCGCGAACGGGCGCTGGCTGATCTGGTTCCCGTCTTTGAAGGCTAAGAGTGAACGTAAGCAATGAAGGCTAACCGTAAAGACTGATAACCGGAGGGGTGCCGTCGAATCCCGGCGCTTGTTCACTGCTAGACTGATTAGGGCAGAACATCTGTCACCAGAGGAGGTTAATTATGTCGAACCGGCGTTTCGGTCAGATCCTTGATCAGTGGGAAGAGCAGCGTCAGCAAAAGCGCGAGCACGTGACGACGCCCGTTGCCGTGGCAAAGAGAGATCTGGCGCGGCTGCAGGCATTGGCCGAGGTGTATGACCAGCCCGTAGAGTCGATTATGACCGATTTGCTTCACGCCGCCCTGGCGGAAGTGGAATCCAGCATTCCCTATGTGCCGGGAACCAAGGTGATTCGCGTCGAAGACGGCGAACCCTGTTACGAAGATGACGGTAAAATGCCCGATTATCTGGATGCGCGGCACCGTGCTGCGCATCCGAAGAATTAATCATTCATTTTAGGGAAGCAACACGGTAGAACCAGTCGTCTTGCGGGCTTCCAGATCCCGGTGCGCCTGGGCGGTGTCTTTAAGGGCGTAGGTCTGGTTAACCTGAATCTTAACGATGCCCTTGCTGACTACGTCCAGCAGGCGCTCGGCACCTTCAACGAACAGTTCGCGGGTAGCAATGTGTGTGGCCAGAGTGGGCCGGGTGACGTACAGGGAACCCTTGGGTGCCAGAATACCGGGGCTGAATGGGTCTACCGGGCCGGTCGCATTGCCGTAAGACGCCAGCACACCAAAGGGGCGCAGTGAATCCAGAGAGGCCATAAAGGTCTCTTTACCGATGGAGTCATAGGCCACTGCAACGCCTTCGCCATTGGTGATATCGCGAACACGCTGGGCAATGTCTTCCCGGTTGTAATCAATCACGTGATCACAGCCGTTATCCAGGGCCATCTTGGCTTTGGCGTCACCACCGACACAACCGATAACGGTGGCACCCAGATGTTTTGCCCACTGCGTCAGGATTAAACCCACACCGCCGACAGCCGCATAGACCAGAATGGTGTCCCCGGCTTTGACCGGATAGGTGCGGAAAAGCAAATAGTGCGCCGTCAGGCCCTTGAGCATCATCGCTGCGGCGGTAGTGTCTTCAATGTCATCTGGCAGTTTGATCAGCTTAGCGGCATCGATTAACCGTGCTTCGGCATAGGCACCGACGTTCATTGGATAAGCAACGCGGTCTCCCACGGCCAGATCCGACACCCCTTCTCCCACAGCCTCGACTACGCCAGCCGCTTCCATGCCCAATACCGCCGGGTAACTGGGCTGCGGGTACAGGCCGGTGCGCATGTAAACATCAATGTAGTTCAGGCCGACGGCTGTTTGTTTCAGGCGAACCTGGCCTTTGGCCGGTTCTGGCAGGGTAATCTGATCCCACTGCAGGGCTTCGGGCCCGCCTGGGGTGTGAATGCGGATGGCGTGTGTCATTGGTGTCTCCTGATTTTTTTGAGGGCAGTGCTATTCGATTGAGCAGTATGGCAATTTATCACGAACGGACATCGGTTGCGTTCCCGGTACACTGCGTTGCCTGCCGAAACCACCCTTGAGCGCTGAAAATACTGCTGAGAAGTCAGTTGGCCGTTTAACAGTCGAATCTATGGACTCTCTCCTTCAGGTTGAATGAAAAATACCCGTCTCAGCTGACTCTGCCAGCTGGAATCGCAGTAGCTGTGGTTGTTTCAAACCCAGTTCCTACTAACGAAGGATGTTGATCGAATTTTGTACAGCGTACTGTATCGTCAACCTGAATACCAATTCAGGTTTCAGACAGATGATTGTGGTGTATTCAGTATCAGCTGTCTGCACCGAATAGGGATGTTCACCCAATAAATAACGAAAACAACAACAAGGCGAGGACAACTCGATGACATTCACACAACAAGGCTATACAACCGTGCTGGCGTGGCTGTGTTTCGCGCTATTGCCGGGCATGGCGCTGGCAGGAACGGAATACAGCTTTCAGCTTGCCAAACAAAACTACAATGCTTCCCAGACCCGCAATTACCGGGTTTACGTGCCGTCCGGTTACAGTGGTGATCTGCCCATGGTGATGACGCTGCACGGCTGCCAGCAAACCGAACAGGATGTACTGAACGACTGGGGCATGAAGGCCGCAGCCGACCGCTATGGTTTCGTGCTGGTAACACCCTTTATTACCACCTATACCGGCTTGCGCAATGAAAATTGCTGGGGCTTCTGGTTCGATGAACATCGCCATCAGGGCTCAGGTGAGGCGGAGGATCTGCATCAGATCGGGTTGCAGGTCGAGCAGGATTTCAGCATCGACGCCAACCGTCGTTATATAACCGGGTTGTCGTCGGGTGGCGCCATGACGGTTGTTGCAGCGGTTACCCACAACGAATATTGGGCAGCGGCCGCCTCAGCCTCGGGTCTGGCCTACGGCGAAGACGCTGCCTCGGTCTCGTTCAGTGGTTGCCCGGGCAGTGCGACCTTTCATTCATCGGGACGTGTTGCCGATGATATGTCGCGCGAACTGAATGACGATTACCCCATCCCGATGATGGTGTTGCAAAACAACCGCGACTGCACCGTAGTACAGCCCGCAGGACAGATTATTCGCGACGCTCATTTGCTGGCCTTTGCCGACAGCTCAGCACAGTCACCCCAGCAAGCGCTGACCGATACACAGGCGTGTTCGCCGTATTATCAAAGCAACCACAGCTGTGAGCACAAGACTTACACTCAGGATGGCCAGCCCGGTGTACGCTCACTGGTCGAGACCATTTTCTTCGACGGCCCCCGGGCGACAGCCAATACCAGCGACACTGATAAAGGCCATTACTGGATCGGCGGACAAGACGGCAATGAAGGCCGCTGGGTGGTGCGAGCCGGACCGGAATACCCTGACATCATTTGGGACTTCTTTAATCGCCACCCGCGTGATGGTAGTGACCCGATCAACAAACCGGTGATCACCCTGAATGGCGATAACCCCATGGAAGTGGAACTGAACACGAGTTTTTCCGACCCGGGTGCAACGGCAACCGATGCGGACGATGGAGCTCTGACGGTTAATAGCGAATGCGATGTCGATACCAGTGAGACTGGCACTTACTATTGCACTTATTCGGCAACCAACAGCGCCAGCGAAACGTCTGTTGCGACGCGCACTGTCGACGTCTTTGATCCCAATCAGCCCGCAGAAACCTGCGCCGTTGTTAATGATTCACCGCGCGAACATATCACCGCAGGCCGGGCGCTGGCCGGAGGCGATTACAATTTGCGAGCGTTAAGCAATGGCGACCAGGCCGACATCGGTTTTGCCTGGGACAGTTGGGGCAGTGTCACGCTAACCGAAGGCGAACCTGGACAGTGGTACAGCCAGCCACCTGCTGTGTGCACCACAACAAGCCCGGAAGACCCACCCCCGAGCGAGTTTGAATGCCAGCAATGGTATGAGACCAACCTCTCACATGATTCAGCAGGGCGGGCTTACTATCAGATGGGGTACTACACCGAAGGCGGAAACGATTCGCTGGGTGGCCTGTCCGGTACCTATGCCTGGGTCAGTGAAGTGGATGAGGGCTATTTCGTGGCGGGCGTTTGTCCTTAAACCCTGGTTAAACGGAACCAGTCAACCGGGCGATGCCCCGGTTGACCACCAACCTTTGTCAGCCTACCCGAAGCTCAGAAACCTCTGTGTCATCAACACTGTCAGCCGACTGTGCCAGCACCGCCTGGCTGTACCAGTTTACAAAGTTGATCACCCCGAACTCATAGGTTTCGGAGTAGGGGCCGGGCTGGTAAGCGATGGAGTTGATACCATACTGGTTGTTTTCGGCCAGGGTTCTGTCCTGGCGGTTGGTTGCATCCCAGACCTGGCGCAGCCGTTCGGGGTCGTAGTCTTTGCCCTCGACGGCGTCTTTGTGGACCAGCCATTTGGTGATGACGCGGGTTTTTTGTGCACTGATGGGCAGCACCTGAAAGACGACAGCGTGATCACTTTGCATATGGTTCCAGGAGTTGGGCAAATGCAGAATGCGCAGTGATCCCAGTTCCCGGTTCTGGATCCGACCCATGGTTTTCTGGCTGCAGGCTTTGCCGTCCATTGTCATCACCTGGGTGCCTTCTTTCAGAGGCATTCGGACCAGGCGGTTTTGCAGGCCATGTTTGACCTGCTCGTGAGGAATGCCTTCGGCGTCCCAGGCTTTGGCCTGACGTTCACACAGTGCCTTAAATTCTGGTGTTGCTCTTGGGTCGCTGGTGTCGTCCCATTCGAGCAGGGAGCGCAACAGTTCCGGATGGGAGCCGGCGCAGTGGTAACACTCGCGGTTGTTTTCAATCACCAGCTTCCAGTTGGCGTCTTCATCGAGATGCGATTCGGCGGCAACTTTAACGTTTTCCATGTCGTACGGTTCCATGTAGGTCGACAGGGTTTCCAGGTAGGGGTCGATCTCGGGTGCCTCGCCTTCGGCCAGGCAAATATAGATAAAGCCACCGGCGGTTTTGCAGTGCGCGGGTTTCAGTCCAAACTGGCTTTTATCGAAGGTAACGCCCATGGCATCACCGGTGTAGATCAGGTTGCCTTTCAGGTCGTATGTCCACTGATGGTAGGGGCAGGTCAGGTTGGCGACCTTGCCTTTGGCGGTGGTGCACAAACGGGAACCGCGATGGCGGCAGACGTTGTGAAAGGCACGAACCTCGCCGTCCCGGTCGCGAACCACCAACACCGGGTTCTGGCCAATATCCACGGTGATGTAGTCGCCTTTTCCCGGCACTTCGCATGTCATGCCGACAAACAACCACTGTGTCATGAAGATGTTTTCCATATCGAGCCGGAACATCATCGGGTCGTTGTAAAACGCCTGTGGCAGCGACTCAACTCCAGAGCGCTGTTGCAGCAGGGTGCGCATCGCCTGTCGGGCCTCGGGCATTGAGGCATAGGTCAGATTGAGCAGGTCGGTTTCGGTCATGGCGCGGCTCCTGGGGCAGCGGGGGCGGGTTCGTCGGGCGAACCTTCGAACAATCGTTGGAATGACTATTTTCGACACCGCAGCCATGACTCATTTGCCCGATTACGACACTTTTCGCTGTTAATTCGACGTCAGCGGGTTCCTGATAATTCCCGCAGAGCCTGCCAGGTGATTTTTTAAAGCCAGTGGAGGAGTTGATCAATAGCATGTCGCATTTGGTTAACCGGGAGTTGGGCCTTTTGGTAACAATGGCGTTAAATGAAAGTAGCCCGGATGAGGATGTCGCCCTATGACCCGAAATGTTCAAGCCAGTGAGCCAGCCCCCGCGTTTAACCCGCTCAATACCCGGGTGTGGGCCAATGGCCGGCATCAGGTGCGCTGTGTCCGGGTGATTCAGGAAACCTGGGATGTAAGAACCTTCTGCTTCAATGCTGAACAGTCGATCATGTTTTTCTTCAAGCCGGGCCAGTTTGTAACGCTGGAACTGGAGATTGAAGGTGAGCAGGTATTGCGTTCTTACACCATTTCCAGTTCTCCCTCGGTGCCCTATAGTTTTTCGATTACCGTCAAGCGGGTGCCCGGTGGACGGGTGTCGAACTGGCTGCACGATAACCTGAAACAACACGACGAGCTGGCGGTACACGGCCCGGTTGGTAATTTCAATTGCATCGACCATACCGCCGAGAAAATGCTGTTTTTGTCCGGTGGAGTCGGTATTACACCACTGATGTCGATGGCACGCTGGTATTTCGACACCAATGCCGATGTCGACATGGCCTTTGTGCACAGTGCCCGCACGCCAAACGATATTATTTTTCATCGTGAACTGGAGCACATGTGCTCCCGTGTTACCAACTTCAACCTCAGTGTCATTTGCGAGCGTATTGAGCTGGGCCAAGCCTGGAACGGCTACCGTGGCTATTTGGACAAGGCTAAAATGGACATGGTGGTGCCCGATTTCATGCAGCGCCGTATTTTCTGTTGCGGGCCCACGCCCTACATGAAAGCCATTCGCCACCTGCTTTTGGAAGCCGGGTTCGATATGGATTACTACCACGAAGAGTCGTTTGGGGAAACGCCCGAGCAGGTTACACAGGATGCGCTGGAACAGGCCGAGGTGGCTGTCCGCGAAGCCGAAGACAAGAAAGACGAGGCGACCTACACCGTCGAGTTCACCGGTTCCGGCATGAGTGTTCAGATGTCTCCCGATGAAACCGTTCACGCCGCCGCAAGCCGTTTGGGGTTGAGCATACCCAAAGCCTGTGGCGTTGGAATCTGCGGCACCTGCAAGGTGCTTAAGCTCAGTGGAGAGGTTGATATCCAGCACAACGGCGGTATCACCGACGAGGATTTGGCCGATGGCTACATCCTCTCCTGTTGCAGCACCCCCCGGTCTGACCTGACCATAGAGGGGTAAGCTGGTCGTCTATTTGGCAGCAAGAAAGTCGAAGCGTCTGCGAGGGTGTCGTTTTTGGATACGAAATGAGACTTAAAAAGACGTTTTTGGACTGTTTGCACCTCCGGTTCAGTCGTATGATGCTGATTCGAGACCCGATGGCGTGATGTTCAGGTGTCATTCGGCCCCTGTACTGTGCCATTGCGACCGATTCACAGAAACTGGCGCATGATGCGGGTTGAGTGTTGGGCTGTCTTACAGCAAGCGGGCATAGGCGGAGGGCCAGTCCATGTTTGAAACCACTGGAAAATACGGCAATGGTGAGGCGCCTCTTCCTTATCGTGTCGGGTTTCTGCTGATCAACAATTTCACCCTGGTCTCGCTGGCAACGGCCATTGAACCACTGCGCATGGCCAATCAGTTATCGGGCCATGAACTCTATACCTGGCAACTGGTCTCTCAGGACGGTAACACCGTCTCGGCCAGTGATGGTATCTGTATCGCACCCGACGCGGCGATTACCGCAGGCCACTCGTTCGACATCGTCATCGTTGTCGGTGGCGTCGACATCACCCGCAGCTTTACTCAGAAAGAAGTCAGCTGGCTGGTCAGTCAGGCCCATAAAAAGGTGCTGATTGGAGCGGTGTGCACCGGTGCCTATGTGCTGGCCAGTGCCGGCTTGCTCGACGGGTACAAATGCAGTGCCCACTGGGAGTGTCTTGCTGCGCTGCAGGAGCGTTTTCCGCGCGTTAACGTCACCAACAACCTCTATACCCTCGACCGCGACCGCTTTACCTGCACCGGCGGTGGGGTGCCCATGGATATGATGATCAGCCTGGTCGGGCGTCAGCATGGCAAAGCTCTGCTCAGCGCTATTTGCGACATGTTTCTGTGCGACCGGGTGCGGCTCGACAGTGAACAGCAGCGAACTCCGCTGCGCCGGCAATTGACCACGGCTCAACCCAAGCTCGCCGAAGTCACCGAGCTGATGGAAGCCAATCTGGAAGAACCGATTGAACTTGAAGAGCTGGCCGCCTTCGTTGGTATTTCCCGGCGTCAGCTGGAGCGGCTGTTTCTGAAACACCTCGACTGCACCCCGTCGCGCTATTACCTGAAGCTGCGTCTCGACCGGGCTCGTCAGTTGCTCAAACAAACCACCTGCTCCATCATAGAAGTCGCCTCCATGTGCGGCTTTGTTTCCGCGCCGCATTTTAGCCGCTGTTACCGCAAATACATCGGTGTCTCGCCCAAAGAAGAGCGTGCCGCTGTCTGGTCGCTGACCCAGTTCGACGGGACTGTCGACCATACCCTGGCCCCGATCCTGCCCACCACCTCACTCACGGCCCTGCGCAAAGCCCAGTCAGAACCGACCTACGGCGCGGTTAAGTTTGCCCCTGCGGTTGAGGTAGCTGAGACGGTGGCTACGAGCGGCTGAGAGGCATTTAGTCTCCGCGATGAATCCAGATTGAGTGTACCCGATGGCTCAACCACCTCCCTTTTACCTTACCCCCATGCCGATTTTAAGACTGCCCGTGTCGCTTCCAGTGACACCGGGTAAGGGGCGCCCGGATACACTGAGTTTGTGGTTATTTCACTGACTCCCGGGAGAACGACATGAACGCAGCCGACTTGCATCAGGAATCGATCATCATCGATGGTCTGATCATCGCCAAATGGAACCGTGAACTGTTCGAAGACATGCGTAAGGGCGGGATCACAACGGCGAACTGCACGGTGTCAGTCTGGGAGAATTTTCAGGATACCGTCGACAACATTGTCGCCATGAACCAACTGATTGAAGCGAATTCGGATCTGGTAACCAAGGTCTATACCACAGCTGATATCTATCGCGCTAAAGCTGAGGGCCGCACCGGCATTCTGATGGGCTTCCAGAACGCCCACGCCTTTGAAGACAAGCTCGGTTACGTTCAGGTCTTTAAGGACCTCGGTGTTGGCGTTGTGCAGATGTGCTACAACACCCAGAACCTGATCGGTACCGGTTGCTATGAACGGGATGGTGGTTTGTCTGGCTTTGGCCGCGAAGTCGTGGCCGAGATGAACCGGGTCGGCATTATGTGCGACCTCTCTCATGTGGGTGCCAAAACCTCCGAAGAAGTCATTCTCGCCTCGGAAAAACCGGTGTGCTATTCCCATTGTTTGCCATCGGGTCTTAAAGAGCACCCGCGTAACAAATCCGACGACGAATTGCGGTTTATTGCCGAGCGGGGCGGCTTTGTCGGCGTCACCATGTTTGCCCCCTTCCTGAAAAACGGCATCGATTCCACCATAGACGATTACGTCGAGGCGATCAGCTACATCGTCGACATCGTCGGTGAAGACCAGGTCGGTATCGGTACCGATTTTACCCAGGGCCATGGCCCCGGCTTCTTCGACATGCTGACGCATGACAAGGGCTATGCCCGGGAGCTGACACGCTTTGGCAAGATCATAAACCCCGAGGGCATTCGCACCGTCGGTGAGTTTCCCAATTTAACCGAAGCTCTGTTGCGCCACGGGTATTCGCCTGAATTGGTTAAGAAAATTATGGGTGAGAACTGGGTACGGGTTCTGGCGGATGTATGGGGCGAATGATGTCGAAACATGCACCTGAAATGCCAATAGAAGTGGACGACGAGACCGGCGTCTGGACGACCGATGCGTTGCCGATGCTGTATGTGCCGCGTCACTTTTTTATTAACAACCACCAGGCGATCGAAGATGAAATCGGTGCGGAACGCTACGCCGAACTGTTGTACCAGGCCGGCTACAAGTCAGCCTGGCACTGGTGTGAAAAAGAAGCCGAATTGCATGGCATCAGCGGGGCAGCGGTGTTCGAGCACTACATGAACCGGCTGTCGCAGCGTGGCTGGGGCCTGTTTGGCATTGAATCACTGAACCTGGAAGCTGGCGAAGCCCGGGTTCGGCTCGACTATTCGGCCTTTGTGTATCACTACGGCAAGGTGGGTCGCAAGGTCGACTACATGTTCACAGGCTGGTTCGCCGGCGCCATTGACCAAATCAATGGTGCGCTGGGAAATGACCTTAAAACCGTAGCCCGTCAGGTTCAATGTGCCGCTGAAGCGGGCATTGAGTACGGACTGTTTGAAGTTACACCGCTGACGTAATCGACGTCAGCGCCGTCATCGTCGCGCAACGGTTCATCAGAACGGTTGCGTTACCGGGAGTTTGACCATGGCCAATTTTGAATCCCTGTTCCGGCCTCTGGCCATTAACAAGCTGACTATCCGTAACCGGGTGGTTAGTACCGCCCATGCCGAGGTCTATGCGACCGATGGTGGCATGACGACGGACCGTTACGTTCGTTACTACGAAGAAAAAGCCAAGGGCGGGTGCGGATTGTGCATCTGTGGTGGCTCCAGTGTGGTGTCGATCGACAGCCCGCAAAGCTGGTGGAAATCGGTGAATCTGGCGACCGATAAGATCATTCCGCACTTTCAAAACCTGGCTGACGCTGTGCACCGTCATGGCGGAAAAATCATGATTCAGATCACCCACATGGGGCGTCGTTCGCGTTGGGATGGTGAGAACTGGCCCAACCTGATGTCACCGTCAGGCATTCGTGAACCGGTGCATCGGGCGACCTGTAAAACCATTGAAGAAGAAGAAATCTGGCGGATAATCGGTGACTTTGCCCGCGCTGCAAAACGTGCGCAGGATGGCGGTCTCGACGGCGTTGAACTGTCGGCTGTTCACCAGCACATGATCGATCAGTTCTGGTCGCCCCGGGTGAACAAACGGACCGATGAGTGGGGCGGTACCTTCGAAAACCGCATGCGCTTCGGCATGGAAGTTTTGAAAGCCGTGCGCGAAGCCGTGGGCCCCGACTTTGCCGTCGGCATGCGCATCTGCGGGGATGAATTTCATCCCGATGGCCTGAACCATGAAGACATGAAAGAGATAGCCGCCTATTACAATGAGACCGGCCTGGTCGATTTTTTCGGCGTCGTCGGCTCCGGTTGCGATACGCATAACACCCTGGCCAATGTCATTCCCAATATGGCGTACCCGCCCGAGCCGTTCTTGCATCTGGCCGCAGGCATCAAAACCGTTGTTGATGTGCCGGTAATTCACGCCCAGAACATCAAAGACCCAAACCAGGCCGAACGCATTCTGGATGCGGGCTATGTCGACTTCGTGGGCATGACCCGTGCGCACATTGCCGACCCGCACATCATCGCCAAAATCAAGATGAACCAGATTGACCAAATTCGCCAGTGTGTTGGTGCCAACTATTGCATCGACCGGCAATACCAGGGTTTGGATGTGCTCTGCGTGCAGAACGCAGCGACCTCGCGCGAGTACCAGGGCTTGCCGCATATCATTGAAAAAACGGAAGGGTCGATTCGTTCAGTGCTGGTGATCGGTGGTGGCCCCGGCGGTATGGAAGCGGCACGGGTTGCGGCCGAGCGCGGCCATAAGGTTACGCTGGTTGAGCGGGCGGATGCCTTGGGCGGGCAAATTACGCTGGCCGCCCAGGCTCCGCAACGGGACCAGATTGCCGGTATTACCCGCTGGTATGCGCTGGAGCTGGCTCGCCTGGGTGTGGACGTGCGCCTCGGCACCAGCGCCGATGCCGCCCTGATTCGTGATGAACAGCCCGAGGTGTGTATTCTTGCGACCGGCGGTCATCCGTTTATTGAGCAGGAACCGGAATGGGGTGCAGCCGAAGGGTTGGTTGTGTCCTCCTGGGATATTCTCAGCGGTGCCGTAGCACCGGGTAAAAACGTACTGGTGTTTGACAGCATCTGTGAATTCAGTGGTATGTCGGTGGCCGATTATCTGTCGGCCAAAGGCGCTCTGGTAGAGCTGGTGACCGATGATACCAAACCCGGTGTAGGCATTGGCGGCACTACCTTCCCGACCTATTACCGCAGCCTCTATGAGAAAGAAGTGGTGATGACTTCAGATCTCAATCTGGTGCAGGTCTACACCGAGGGTGACCAGAAAATCGCCGTGCTTGAGAACGAATATACCGGCCAGCAGGAAGAGCGGGTGGTCGACCAGGTGGTCATCGAAAACGGCACCCAGCCGAACGAATCCCTGTACTACGAACTCAAACCGGACTCCGTTAATAAAGGCCAGATTGATGTTGAATGCTTGTATGCCAATGCCGCCCAACCGGTATTGAGCGAAGCGCAGAATGGCATGATTCTCTGGCGTCTGGGTGATGCGGTATCGCAACGTAATATCCACGCCGCCATCTACGACGCCTTGCGCTTGTGCAAGGATCTGTAACCGGTAAACGGACGCGAGAGGTGTTGGATGCTGACTGACTGGTTACTGCCCATATTGTTGTTCGGCGCCCTGGCGCTGATGCTGATTGGTGCAACACGGCGGGTCCTTGCGTGGCGTGCAGGGCGGGATGAACCGGTGGCGGTATTGGCTGGTTTAATGGCCATGCCACGCCGCTATCTGGTCGACCTGCATCATGTGGTTCAGCGCGACCGCTTTATGGCCAACACCCATGTGGCAACGGCCGGTGGTTTTGTTGCTGCCCTGGCTCTGGCGTTGCTGGTGCATGGTATTGGTGTTGATTCGACCATTTTGAATGGGCTGATTCTGCTCAGCGCAGCCGGCATGTTTGTCGGCGCCTGCTGCGTTGCCTGGCGTCGGCGGAATCCGCCCAGTCGTCTGTCTCGCGGGCCCTGGATGCGGCTGCCGAAAAGCCTGCTGGTGTTTTCTACCTCGCTGTTTTTAATCACCTTGATGACCGCCGACTGGTTTCCGTCTGGGCTGGTCGGCTGGGTGTTCAGTGGCCTGTTGTTGATTGGCCTGACCCTGGGGTTGGCGGAAATGCTGGTGGGTATGGGCTGGGGCGGCCCGATGAAACACGCCTTTGCCGGCGCCCTGCATCTGGCCTTTCACCGGCGCCCGGAACGGTTTGGCGGTGGTCGCTCGACTGGGTTGAAACCGCTGAATCTGACCGATGATGCGCTCGGTGTCGCCAAGCCGAGCGATTTTGCCTGGAACCAGTTGCTCGGCTTCGATGCCTGTGTGCAATGCGGCCGCTGCGAAGCGGTTTGCCCGGCCTTTGCCGCCGGCCAGCCGCTGAATCCGAAGAAACTGATTCAGGATATGGTGGTCGGGTTGAGCGGTGGAACCGACGCCGGTTACCACGGCAGCGCCTACCCCGGTAAACCGGTTGGTGAGGCGAAGGGGCAGCCCGGTCAGGTCATCGTAGACGGTCTGGTCAGTGCCGAGACGCTCTGGTCCTGCACCACCTGCCGTGCCTGCGTGGAAGAATGCCCGATGATGATCGAGCACGTCGACGCCATTGTCGACATGCGGCGCTTTTTAACGCAGGAACGCGGTGAAACGCCGGGTGCCGGTGTACAGGTACTGGATAATCTGATCGCAACCGATAACCCGGGCGGGCAGGACCCGGCCCGGCGGTTCGACTGGGCGGCCGATCTTGAGCTGCCACTGATCGCTGATGTCGGTCGTGCCGACGTCTTGTTCTGGATCAGCGATGGCGCCTTTGACCAGCGTAGCCAGCGCATTCTGCGCGCCTTTGTTGCGGTCATGCGGGCCGCCGGGGTCGACTTTGCCGTGCTCGGTAACGACGAATGTGATTCCGGTGATGTTGCCCGCCGGCTGGGTGACGACGCCACCTTTCAGCGGCTGGCACGGCACAATATCGAACTGCTCAGCCGCTACTCGTTTAACCGCATTGTGACCACCGACCCCCATGCTTTCCATGTGTTGGCCAATGAGTACGGTGACTTCGGCGGCCACTATCGGGTTCAACACCACAGCATGTTCATCAATGAACTGATGGAGCAGGGCCAACTGAATTTACAACCCAGGGCCTTGGGGCGCGTGACCTATCACGACCCCTGCTACCTGGGCCGATATAATGGCGAATATGAGTCACCGCGTGCCGTGCTGAATACGCTCGGTATTGAAGTTCAGGAAATGACGCGTTCCGGTTATCGGTCGCGTTGCTGCGGTGGCGGCGGTGGGGCACCCATTACCGATATTCCCGGCGAACATCGCATAGCCGACATGCGCGTGGACGATGCGCGGGCCGTTGAGGCCGAGACCATAGCGGTCGCCTGCCAGCAGTGTACGGCCATGCTCGAAGGGGTGGTGGAACCGAGGCCGCAAATCAAAGATCTGGCCGAACTGGTTAGCGAAGCACTGGCGACGGAGCAGCGAGCATGAGCCTTCGAATCAGACGCAACCCGCGCCAGGAGCGCATTCGTCGCAACCGCCTGCACCCGGAGCACGACGCATTAATGGCCGTAACGGTGCCGGTGATTGGCCCGACCGGGCTGCGACGCATCAACCCGCATCAAACCGGCTTTGTGATGGTTCAGGGACGCAAGCGCCTTAACCGCCTGAACCCGGGCGGGGTTGGATTCGCGACATCGAGTCAGCCCGGCAGAGTGCAAACCAAAGAAAAACCGTTACACAGCGTTACCGATCCAGTCGGCTATGTAGCGGCCGTACTGGATCTGCCCGGCGGACGGCTCAGCAGTCATGACCGGGATGTGCTCGGGCTGGCGCAGCAACTGGCACAGGCAAAAGACGAACCTCATGCCGTATTGGCCATTGCGCTGGGCGACGTGCGGGAAACCGACCTTGGCGGTGCCGGTGCCGACCGGGTGATTCAGTTGAACCAGCTGCACAATGAGGCATTAGCCGGTTATTGCCCCGAGCTGAAACTGGCGTTACTTAACGCCATCGAACAGCAATACCAACCCGCCTTCTGGCTGTTTCCGGACAGCATTGCCGGCGGTGCGGACCTGGGCTCGCGCTGGGCCGTGCAATTGGGTGAACGAGCAGCAGTGCAAGCCTGGCAAGTCAGTGAGGAAAACAGCGTGTGCCGGGGTGGCAGTCTGCTAACCGACTGGCACCGGCCGACGCCGCGTGTCTTGCTGCTAACTGCGGAATGCGCAGCCCCGGTTGAAGAACATCGCCACGAAGCCTTGCCGCTAGAGTTCAGCTTACCCGATCCAGTTTCAGTGACCATTGAAGACCTTGGCCCGGTCAGCGTTGACCCCAGTCAGATCGCTCTGAGTGAAGCCGAGTTTATTCTTGCCGCCGGTAACGGCGTTCGCAATTGGGAGCAGTTCCACCAGGTGGCGACGGTATTGGGTGCAACCGAAGGCGCCAGCCGGGTTGCGGTTGACGATGGTTATATGCCGCGCCATCGGCAGGTTGGTGCGAGTGGTACCTGGGTATCCGCGCGGGTTTATCTGGCCGTCGGTATTTCTGGCGCCATTCAGCATTTGCAGGGCATTGGCCAGTGCGAAACGGTGATCGCCATTAACCTGGATGCCGGTTGCGACATGGTACGCCGGGCCGATTTAACGGTGATCGCCGACAGCGAAGCGGTGTTTGCCGAATTGCTGAACCTGATGGCTGAACGTCAGACGGGCACCGCCGATCAAGACGGCACCGCTCACGAAGGAGAGGCTCGCCATGTTGCCTGAATCGCTTTCCAGGGCCCGGTCGGGTCATCCTCTTAAGGTCGCCGCCCTGGTCTCTGTTGGCCAGCATCCGTTGTCACGCCGTGAACGCCGGGCCGAACAGGACGCCCGCGCTCTGGAGCTGGCGCTCTCGTTGTCATCGGAATTGCCCGGTCTGATCCACGTGGGCTCAGCCCAAAGCGATGCCCTGCGGTCCTATCTGGGGATGGGCCTTACCGAAATGACAGTTCTGAATGCAGGCCCCGATGCCGATGCCTTACCGGCACTGATTGACCATCTGCGTGACCAGTCTTTAGACATTGTATTGACCGGTGTGCGTGCCGAGTGCGGCGAGGGTTCAGGCTTGCTGCCCTATGCGCTGGCCGATCGGCTGGGGTGGCCCATGGTGCCTCGCATCGTATCGGTGGTATCCATTGCAGACGGCTATGCCGAAGTCTGGCAAGCTTTACCCCGGGGGCAACGGCGTGCCCTGCGCGTGCCGCTGCCCTTTGTGGCCAGCGTCGACCCGGCGGCAGAGCCTGCCCGCCAGTCGGCCTTTGGCCCGGCTCAGCGGGGTAACATCGATGCCTGGCCTTGCGTTGCCGAACCGGACCAGGCCCGTGCCCACTGGCAACAACACCCCGCCAAACCCCGACCCAAACGCCTGGCCGTCGCCAAAGGCGGTACTGCCGCAGAACGTATGAAAGCCGCCACCGCCAAACCCCAGGGGCAGGGCGGGCAGGTTATTAGCGAAGGGACGGATAGGGAGAAAGCCGAAGCGATTCTGGTTCGGCTGGTGGCCGAAGGGGTGGTACGTTAGCGAGCCTTCTTACAATTCATTGGCGCAATCGGCCCACTTGAACGGGACCGAATAATGACAGGCGTGCTGGCAAGGTTGATCAGCACTTGCCAGCACGGCGCGGCTCAAATCACGTCGTGGATCAGCCCGAGCTTCAGCGCCTCGTGACAATCGATATACCAGTTTTCGGGCGCCCGGTTGCGAATCGTTTCGAAATCGACCTTGGAACCCTTGATAATCGCCCGGAAACCCTCTTCCTCGATATCGATCGAATGTTCGATCTCGTGGAGCGTGGCCTTGAGCGCCGCGACACAGGTACGCAGCGGACCATTGACATCCACCGTCTTTTGTATCTGGCGTTCGTGGATCATCAGCCGCGTCGTCTCGGTCAGGAAGCGGCAATCGACCGGGAAGAACGACATGAAGGTGGCGCCAGCCGAATAGACGGCGATCTTGCCAAGGAGCATCATCTCGAGTCCGCTCTGCTCGCGCAGCAAACGGACATCGTCGCCCATCATCCGCGCCACCTCGGGATCCCCGCCAAGCGTGGTGATGGTGATAATAATTGGGCCGGTGGCCGGGCAGGCTTCGAGCTGCTGTCGAAAGCTGTCGTACATGTCCTGATCGACAGTGCCCGACAGGCGTATATGTGGATTGGCAAGTAGGGCGTGACGGTTAGAATCGGGCATCGTGTGACTCCAGTGTATAATAAAAGTAAGTAATGTTGAGCCAATGTGATTTGGCTAACGTGTTACCACGCGATATGTCATTGACGGCGCTCGCTCGTTAACGCGACGATCAGTTTTTCCTTGGACATTGTGCTGCGACCGGGTACGTCTCTGGTTTGTGCCATTTCATAAAGCTCAGCCTTGCTTTTCGACTTGAGCTCTCCCCCACGTCCCGTTGCTGACTTTCCGGTTTTACGCTGGGGGGCTGCTCGTGCTCGAAGCTTGCCTTGCAGACGCTCTTTCAAGACTTCCATCAGATCGACCACGTTCGATGAACTTTCTTCGACCTCTTCGGTGTCGTCACTGGCCTGTACAACGTTGGTACCGGAAAGCAATTTCTTGTCGGCGAGTTTGACGATGCCGGCACTGCGTTTATCCTCCAGTTCACCGTGATCCAGTGTTTTCGCTTTCAACGCCTTGATGGCTTTGGTGAATTGCTTAACGGTGGCGGCATCGTGCGAATCCCTGGCTGGTAATCCTATGGCGTCCGGGCTACGAACTTCCTCAGAAAAACGCAGCGTCTCCGCGCGCAGAATCCCACGCTCGGCAATGATCGCGCACAAATATTCCTTTCCTCGCATTACAAAGGTTGCAATGCCGGCACGATCTTCCTGCTCCAATGTCTTGGCGAGAAGTCGATAGGCTTTTGTGGTACTACCATTGGGTACCAGAAAGTATGCCCGCTCGAAATGCAGTGGACTCAGCTCATGCAACTCAACAAATTGCTTGAGATCAATTTCGCGGGACTTCTCAGGGTCGAGTGCCTCAAGTTCATCGTCCTCGACGATAATGAATTGATCTTTTTCATATTCGTAGCCACGCACGA
The DNA here is from genome assembly GCF_040881935.1 of Saccharospirillum sp. Classification (NCBI taxonomy): domain Bacteria; kingdom Pseudomonadati; phylum Pseudomonadota; class Gammaproteobacteria; order Oceanospirillales; family Saccharospirillaceae; genus Saccharospirillum; species Saccharospirillum sp. The sequence continues at coordinate 46,123 of NZ_JBBECH010000095.1, forward strand.
GGTCTTCGGCATCGAGCGGTTTGCTGTCGTCTGAACCAAAAAAACGACGCTGGAGGAAGTTACCCTGTGCATCGACCATGCGCAGGCGCAGCGTTGTGCCGCGGGTCGCCGGAAACAGACTGACAGGGACGCTCACCAGCCCAAAGGTGACAACACCCGACCAAAACGGCTTCAGGTTTTCGGTGTCTTCGCCAGGTTCTTCTGCCATAAAGCTTCCTCATGCGCTCTTGCGTACAGACTTCAGGCTCGCTTGCAAGGCGCGCTTCACGTCGTCGTCGGGTTTCTTTGGCCTGGCTTTGGCCAGTTTCAGGCGCGGCCCACCTTTCGCTTTTGCCTCTACCAGTTTCAGTACTCGCTCGCGATAGGCATCGTGAAAGTCAGATAAATTCAGTTCCGCTGCCAGCATGCCAACCAACTGCTGCGCCATTTCTATTTCCTTCGGGTTCAGCGCCGGGCCGCCGGGTGCATCGAGCTCTTCTACAGCGACGACTTCGTCGGCGTGCTTCAGCGACATCAGCACCGGATACCCCTGATGCAGACGCAGCGCGCCCCTATACTGTTTGCCACGCATTACCCAACGCACGAAGCCCTGCAACTTGCTGCTCTCGATGGCTTCCGTGAACGCGAAGTAGGCTTTACTGTCGCCATCGGGCCCCAGGTAGTAGGGCCTGTCGTACCAGCGGCGGTCAATTTGCCCGGTGGGCAGAAAGGCGATAATCTCGATGTCGCGCGAAGCTTCCGGTTCCAGCGCATCGAGCTCGGATGTCTCAAGGATGACACGGTCGCCGTTGTCCGCTACGTAGGCTCGGCGCGTTTCATCATGCGGTACTATCTTGCCCGTTTCCGGGTTGACCATGGCCCCGTGAACCGGTTGTTTGTCCTTGCGGCTAAGGATACGAAAATGAATATTTCGATCCTCGATCGCTGAATACAGCTTTACCGGCACCTGATGCTTGCCACATTGGACAACCGCTTTCCACATCGCGCGAGCGGCCATCACAGGTCTCCTGTAGTTTCGTGGCACAGCGGGCAGTGGGGTTCGCTGTCCACGGCGACCACGACACATACCGCGCAAACCGGGGCATCGCAGCCGCTGCAGTAGAGCATTGCTTCTACATGATGCGGCTGCTTGCACCAGGTACAGAGCGCTGGTCCTGGCGCCTTCCACCAACCGGCTGTTGTGCCCGGCTCGTCATAATCGAGATACTTCTTCATAACCCTATCGCCTTGCGCATGCGAGGTGTGATTGCGACCTGGGCATCATAGAAATCACCCCAGGGGTCTTCTTTGAGGTGTGCGAGGCGCCGCCGCAGGTTTGCGACCGAGTATTGGTCCGGGCGCAGCGAAGGTTTCAGGTCTTCCCACCGCACCGGCACAGCCACCGGCGCTCCAGGCCTGGCCCGTGTTGAATAACAGCCGACGGCGGTAGCCCCGCGCCCATTGCGCAGATAGTCGATAAAAATCTTCTTGTGGCGCTGAGCTTTGGGAAGTTTGGTGGTCAGCCGCGACGGCGCGTCGGCAGCATGCTGCTCGGAAACCGCTTTTGCGAACGCCTTAACACCGTCCCAGTCTGTTGTCGGACGCAGTGGCACGACCACATGCAGGCCCTTGCCGCCGGTGGTGCGCAAGAATGCATTGAAGCCGAGCTGTTCGAGCCGCTCGCGCAGCTCTCTGGTCACCTTGAGAATGTCCGGCCACTGCACACCGGGCGAGGGGTCGAGATCGAACACCATCAGGTCCGGATGCTCCGTATCCGTAATCAGGCTGCCGAACGGATGGAATTCGAGTACGCCCGCTTGCACCAGAGCAATAACTTGCGCGATTGACTGAACATAAGCATAGGGTTTAGCACCCTTGCTTTGTCGAAAGTCTTGCCGCGGAACATGGCGGGCCTGACTGGCGAGCAGATGTTTCTGGAAGAAACATTTTTCCTGGCTGCCATCCGGGCAACGAACCAGTGAAAGCAGACGATTGGCGAGCAGCGGTAGCAACCAGTCCTGAATGTCCGCATAAAATTGGGCTACCTCGAGTTTAGTGAGCCCGATATCCGGGTAGACGACGCGATCCGGATGCGTAATGCGGACTCCCTCAACCACATCGTCACCGCGCGCAGAGGTTGGGGTGTGGCGCTTGCCAGAAGCTTTACCAGTGGGCGACACTTTATTGGCATGCTGGGTAGTTGCTGAAGCCATAACAACCTCTTTGGGATTACGGTCTTCGCGTACACCGCGAAAGGTTGAGTGACGCAAACGTCCCTCGCGCGTCTGGTCACTGAACGCAACGTCAACAACGACCTGGGGCGTGACCCAGGTGACGCCGCTTGCATCGGGCACGGCGTCTGCGAAAGGAGATGATTGTTTGCTGGCTTTACTCAGAACAGCGTGCAGGTGCACCAGTTGTTTAGCACTGAAGCCGGTACCGACACGCCCCCGGTAACACAAAGCAGAACCATCCCAACTGCCAAGCAACAAGGCACCGAACCCTTTACGCGAACCTGACGGCGGGGTAAATCCGCCGACGACAAATTCACTGTCTTTGGCGTCTTTTATTTTCAACCAGGCTTTGCTGCGTCGGTTGTTGTAATGGGCATCGGCACGCTTTGCTACGGTGCCCTCCAGGCCGAGTTCGCATGCGTGTGCGAAGAATTCCCGTCCATGTCCGGTAACGTGATCGGAGTACTGTATTAACGACCCCGCAACCGCAAAGCCACTTTGCTGCAGAAGACTCCGTAACGCAGCCTTGCGATCAAGCAGTGTTGCCTTTGTTAAATCGTAACCATCGAGATACATTAGATCGAACAACTGCAAGACCAGCGAGCCGGTATTTTTCGCACTGATTAAATCTTGCAACTCAGCGAAGTTGGATGCGCCTTCTTTACCCATGGCGATCATCTCGCCGTCGAGAATCGCGTCCCTCGCGCTGAGGCCCCCAAGCTGCTGTGCCTGTGCCTTAAAGCGGCTCGTCCAATTGAGTCCGTTGCGTGACAATAAACGGACGTTCCCTGCGGCGACGTGAACGATTATTCGATAACCGTCGAACTTTATTTCATGGACCCAGTCATCGCCATCTGGCGCGGCTTTTGCCACCGTGGCGAGTTGAGGCGCGAAGCTTGCCGGCAACGTCTGACGGCGAGCACCGGCAATAGTGGCAGGCGATAACGGCGCACTGTCTGTCTTCGCCAGTGCGGACTGATCGAAGGCGGCTTCACTGGTGATCTCTGCCATGCTTCTTCCGCTGTGGATACTGCGGTCGTGCGCTTCTGCAGCGCTGATGTCGTTGGTACCACGTTTGATCAGTAGCCAATTGTTTGCTGGCCTGCCGGAATTGGTGCCGCTGCGCACCAGTGTCCACGCGCCCTTCAACTTGCTCCCGTCGAGCGTAAAGTCAATGCGGTCGGCATCGTGCTTGCCGGTTACCACCCAACTGCCTTCATCCCAAAGCATAATGGTGCCGCCGCCATAGTGGCCCTTTGGGATGGTGCCTTCGAACTCGCCGTAGTCAATGGGGTGATCCTCGACCTCCACCGCCAACCGCTTTTCGCCACGCTTCAGGCTCGGGCCTTTGGGCAACGCCCAACTGCGCAGAACACCTTGCTCCTCGAGGCGCAAATCATAATGAAGGTGGCTCGCCTTGTGCTTGTGCATGACATAACGCTGGCCCGGTGAAGGCGACGAATCGCCCCGGGGTTCCGCCGTGTGCTCAAAGTCTCGCTTGCGACGGTAGGTGGACAGGGACCGCTTTGTGGCGTTAGTCATATAGGGTGATCCCGCTATCGTTAATCTCAGCCGAACAGCGATACGATGCCAGTATCCAGCCAAAAGTGACGTTACGTAAGTGAATATGTACGACAAATGATGCCAGGAATGAAGCTTACGTCTTGCGAACCGCAGACACCGTTCGATACCCCACTTACCCGATTTTTT
>NZ_JBBECH010000096.1:0-49899 GCF_040881935.1 Saccharospirillum sp.
TGCGGTTCGCTCTGGGCCGTGGCCTTAAATTTCCCTATGATGTGCACTGACCGGGCAAGGCCTGCCCGTTACCCGTCCCGTTATCGCCAAGGTTGCCCTGACTGCATGAAAAGCCTGTACCGACTATTGCCGTTATTGTCCCACCAGCATTTCACCTCCGGTCAGATGCTGGCCATCGAGCTTGGTGTAACGCGGCCGACGGTGTCCAACTGGGTGGCTGAGCTGGTGGCGCAAGGTGTGGATGTGTATTCGGTTAAGGGACGCGGCTATCGTTTGGCGGAACCGGTGAGTCTGCTGGACCGGGAGCGAATACTGTCGCTCCTGTCCCCGGAGGTCACGCGACGCCTGTCGGTACTCGATATCCGCACCGATGTTGATTCCACCAATGCCTGGGTGCTGGCACAGCCGCCTGCACCGGGGCGCTGGTCGGTCTGCACGGCTGACTATCAGCATCAGGGTCGGGGTCGGCGGGGTCGTGCCTGGCAGAGCCCCCCTGCCAGCAGTGTGATGGTCTCGGCAGCCGTGCGGGAATCACTGACCGGCGATTCGCTCTACGCGGCCAGCCTGGTGGTGGGCGTGGCCGTAGTGCGGGCGATTCGTCAGGTAACGACATTGTCGGTTGCGCTAAAATGGCCTAACGATATCTACTATGAGGGGCGCAAGCTCGGTGGTGTGTTGTGTGAACTTCAGGGCAACCTCCTGGATCAGCCAGTGCTGGTTATCGGTATTGGTTTGAATGTGAACGCAGCACCGCCGGGGCTGGACCGTGAGGTCGGATGCCTGCGGCAAATCGCCGGCCATTTTATTGACCGGAATGAGTTGCTGGCCGCGCTATTAAATGAACTGCAGGACGTTTTGGCCGACCTAAGCCGTCCGGCAGGCCTGGCAACGCTGCTGCAGGCGTGGTCTGGTCACGATTGTTTGCTTAACCGCCCGGTAACGTTGGTGCAAGGCGGTCAGCGTGAAGCGGTGGTCGCCCGGGGTATAGATGCACAGGGTCAGTTAATGGTTGATGACGAGCTGGGACAGCGACGCACCGTCAACGGCGGTGAGGTGTCGGTACTATGGTAGGGCTTGAAACAAGGGTGGGGCATACAGCAGAAGCAAGGCCTGGGCCGCTGCAGAGGGGCGATCACTATGCCCAGTGCTAACCCAGCATTCCCTGAAGCGGACGTCCTGTTCCTTGATTGCGGAAACAGCCGGTGCAAGTACCGGCTAGGCGAGCAGTCGGGATTCTGGCTGGACCTCGAAACGGCATTGGCGGCCATTGACCAATGGCAACCGGCTCAGGTGTTGATCGCTACGGTTTCCGCGTTCGGCGCCCGGTTGCAGTCGGCACTGGAGGCCAAAGGTCGACATAAAGTCAGCATGATGGCGGTGCGCAACGGCTGGCATGGCGTTCAGATCGCCTACCCGGATCCGGCCTGCTATGGCATTGATCGCTGGCTAACACTGATCGCGGTGCGCAGCTGGCAGCAGAACGTGGTGATTGTGGATGCCGGTACTGCTTTGACCATAGATGCGCTGGATGCCGCAGGGCATCATGGCGGCGGCTATATCGTGCCCGGGCTGGCGCTGATGCGCCGTGCCCTGGTAAATGATACATTCTCGCTGCCGGATGTAGCGGCGAGCCAGAGTAAGGCGCCGGGGCACAATACCGTCGATGCCATTGCCAACGGCGCGGTGCTGACACTCAGTGCGGCGGTGACGGCTGCCGTCACCGAGTTTGGACTGACACCTTGCCGCCTGGTCTGGACCGGAGGTGATGCGCCCGTACTGGCCAGTCTCACTCATCCTCCCGGGGAGCAGATGTCAGATCTGGTCATCGCCGGCATGAAACAACTTTATAAAGACGCGGCTTACATGGAATCACTGGGATGAAGTGGATTATTTTAACGCTGCTGCTGCTGAATCTGGCTCTGGGTGGGTATCAGTATTGGCAGACGACTCAGCCTCATGTTCAGGAGCCTGAGCCCTCGGTTGCACAGATGAATAATCTGGCCATTAACGAAGCGACTCGGACCCGGCTGGCGGAGCTGGAGCGAACCGAGGTCGCTGAACCGGTGGTTGAACCGCTGCAATGCGTCCGCATTAGTGGTATTGCGGCTGAAGATCAGGCCGATATCATCCAGTCCCGACTGCGGGCGCTGGAGGTCGATTCTGCGAAAACTACACAGGAAGAGGTTCTCCGTTCCGATTACTGGGTTGTTATCGGTCCCTTTGATACCGACCAGCAAGGCCGCAATCGGCTGACGCAGTTGCAGGCAGACGATGTAGAGAGCTTTTTGATTAACCAGGGTCGTCTGGCGGGTGGTATTTCGCTGGGGCTGTTCTCGTCGGACAATAACGCCAGGACACGCGTGGCCGAATTAGCCAGGCAGAATATAGGCGCGCGCGTCGAGCGGGTCGACCGGACCCGTCTGGTGTGGGTGTTGACGGTGGCGGCGGAGTCAGCCCGGCTGATTTCCAATTCAGCGCTGGAGTCGATTGTTGCTGCATTTGAAGGGGCTTCGTTTCAACGCTTCCGGTGCTAACAGGCCTGCGCCAAGCACTTTGACATCAAACGGTGGTGCAAAACGCCTGACGAACAGTTGCATTTCATGCGCATAATCAATATTATGCGCGCCTCCTTGTTAGGCAAGGCGGGTTTTATCCGGTTTCATGTTGTCTAAGTGCTTGTTCTGATTGAGAAAAATTTAGCGATCAGAGTTGACACCTTGGTATGCTTCATGCAAACTTTCGCCCGGTTTGGAGGGGTTCCCGAGTGGCCAAAGGGAGCAGACTGTAAATCTGCCGCTTTATGCTTCGATGGTTCGAATCCGTCCCCCTCCACCATTTTCCTCCTTCCGGAGGCTGTGCGGGTATGGTTCAACGGTAGAACCTCAGCCTTCCAAGCTGATGATGCGGGTTCGATTCCCGCTACCCGCTCCAGATAGTGTTGTTGAAGGTGAGCCTTTGGGTTTTATCTTCTGCTCTGTCTGATGCGTTCGCTCGCGTAGCTCAGTGGTAGAGCACTCCATTGGTAATGGAGAGGTCATGAGTTCAAATCTCATCGTGAGCACCATATTTGTAGCCGGCGTTTTGGCTGGCTGAGTGAATCGGAAGGCAGGCACTTAACAGTGGCTGCCTTTTGCTTATGTGAATCCAGGTGAGAGGCTGGGACTATGTCTAAAGCTACTTTTGAACGTACCAAGCCGCACGTAAACGTCGGCACCATCGGTCACGTTGACCACGGTAAAACTACTTTGACTGCGGCGCTGACGCGCGTCTGTCACGAAGTGTGGGGCACAGGCGCCTCTGTCGCGTTTGACGGCATCGACAACGCTCCGGAAGAGCGCGAGCGTGGTATCACCATCGCCACCTCTCACGTTGAATACGATTCACCGGCACGCCACTATGCACACGTAGACTGCCCGGGCCACGCTGACTATGTGAAGAACATGATCACCGGTGCGGCTCAGATGGACGGCGCTATTCTGGTGTGTTCAGCCGCTGACGGCCCGATGCCGCAAACGCGTGAGCACATCCTGCTGTCGCGTCAGGTTGGCGTACCCTTCATCGTTGTGTTCCTGAACAAGGCCGATATGGTCGACGACGAAGAGTTGCTGGAACTGGTTGAGATGGAAGTGCGTGATTTGCTGTCCATGTATGACTTCCCGGGCGACGACACGCCGATCATCACCGGCTCTGCGCTGATGGCGCTGGAAGGCAAAGACGACAACGAGATGGGCACAACCGCTGTTAAGAAGCTGGTTGAGGCGCTGGATAGCTACATTCCGGAGCCGGAGCGTGCGATTGACCAGCCGTTCCTGATGCCGATCGAAGACGTGTTCTCAATCTCCGGCCGCGGTACCGTTGTAACCGGTCGTGTTGAGCGTGGCATCGTCAAGTCAGGTGAAGAAGTGGAAGTGATTGGTATTCACGACACCACCAAGACGGTTGTGACCGGTGTTGAAATGTTCCGCAAGCTGCTCGACGAAGGTCGTGCCGGTGAGAACATTGGCGCGCTGCTGCGTGGCACCAAGCGTGACGACATTGAGCGTGGTCAGGTACTGGCCAAGCCGGGTTCAATCACGCCGCACACCACCTTCGAAGCCGAAGTGTATGTTCTGAGCAAAGACGAAGGTGGTCGTCACACGCCGTTCTTCAAGGGCTACCGTCCGCAGTTCTACTTCCGCACCACCGACGTAACCGGTGCCTGTGAACTGCCGGAAGGCGTAGAGATGGTGATGCCAGGCGATAACGTCAAGATGGACGTCACTCTGATCGCCCCGATCGCGATGGACGAAGGTCTGCGTTTCGCGATTCGTGAAGGCGGCCGTACCGTTGGTGCGGGTGTTGTAGCGAAGATCATCAAGTAAAGACGAGCTTTGAGCTGAGAGTTGTGAGCTGTTAGTAACGGCTCATCGCTAACAGCTGCAAGGCGCCCCTGGCGCCTTGCAAGTCCTGCCGCCGGAGCTCTGTTTCCGGCAATAAATCCGCTTTGCCATTATGGTGGGTCGGTGTGTTTAGGGAGTTTGGGTAGTTTCGATCGCTGTTGGAGGTGTGTCGGGGCTGGTCGGATGGAAGCGGTGCCTCAGGGTTCGTTCGTTTCTTGAAAAAAGCCACCTAAGTGCTTGAAACTGCGCGGTAGTTAGCATAGAATCCGCCGCCCAGTTGCTTTACAGGCCAGTAGTTCAATTGGTAGAGCACCGGTCTCCAAAACCGGGGGTTGTGGGTTCGAGTCCCTCCTGGCCTGCCATTAAAGCGCCCAAGATTCACAGTTGCAGTGCTGGGCAGATGCAGCACTGAATTTATCCAGAGTTAAGGTGTCCACCGCATGAACGCTCAGGTTGAGTCGAATAATACCGCCCTAGATTGGATCAAGTGGATCGTCGTCGCACTGCTTATGATTGCGGTTATCGGTGGTAATTTCTATTTTGGCGACCAGTCCATGCTGGTTCGCGCGTTGGCGGTTGTGTTTGTATCCCTGATCGCCATCGGAATCGCGCTGACAACCGCGCGTGGCAAGTACATTAACCGGTTGCGCAAAGAAGCCTGGGTGGAAGTGCGCAAGGTAGTCTGGCCGACCCGGCAGGAAACGACTCAGACCAGTCTGGTTGTGATCGGTGTCGTGCTGGTAGTTGCTCTGATTCTTTGGGGTGTCGATTCTCTACTGGGATTGGTTGTGTCCCGGATTATTGGTTAAGGAGATCGGTATGGCCAAACGCTGGTTTGTTGTTCACGCGTACTCAGGTTATGAAAAGCGCGTTGCTGCCTCCTTGCAGGAGCAGGTTGAATTAAAAGGCATGCAGGATAAGTTTGGTGAAATTCTGGTGCCGACCGAGTCCGTCGTTGAAATGCGCGATGGCAAGAAGCGCAAGAGTGAGCGCAAGTTTTACCCGGGTTACGTCCTGGTCGAGATGGAAATGGACGACGATACCTGGCACCTGGTGAAAGAGATTCCCCGGGTGATGGGCTTTATCGGCGGTACGCCTGAGAAGCCAGCTCCGCTGACCAGTCGCGAAGCCGATGGTATTCTGCAGCGGGTTAAGGAAGGGGTCGATAAACCGACTCAGAAAACCATATACGAACCGGGCGAAGTGGTCCGGGTCAACGATGGTCCGTTTGCAGATTTCAACGGCACTGTCGAGAAAGTGAATTACGAGAAAAACCGGGTGCAGGTCTCGGTATCGATTTTCGGTCGGGCAACCCCGGTCGAGCTGGAGTTTACCCAGATCGAAAAAATGACCTGATATGCAGGCAGGCTGCATGCCCTGGGGTCGAAGCGGCTTCGGGGCTTTGTTGTCTGTATTGTTTGACGGGGAGCCTAGCGGCGTTACCACCCAAATGAGAGGTTATCATGGCCAAGAAAGTTAATGCTTATATCAAGCTGCAAGTAAAGGCAGGTCAAGCCAACCCGAGTCCCCCGGTAGGTCCGGCTCTGGGTCAGCATGGCGTGAACATCATGGAATTCTGTAAGGCGTTCAACGCCGAGACCCAGAGCGTTGAGCCAGGTCTGCCGATCCCTGTTGTTATTACCGTATACAGTGACCGCAGCTTCACCTTTGTCACCAAGACTCCGCCTGCTGCGGTTCTGCTGAAAAAAGCAGCTGGCATCAAGAGCGGTTCAGGTCGTCCCAACACTGAGAAAGTCGGTACTGTTACCCGTGCTCAGCTGGAAGAGATTGCCACCACCAAGGATCCCGACCTGACAGCAGCCGATATGGATGCAGCGGTTCGTACGATTGCGGGTTCTGCCCGTAGCATGGGTCTGAATGTAGAGGGTGTTGAGTAATGGCTAAGCTGAGCAAGCGCGCCAAAGTCGCGCGCGAAAAAGTTGACGCAACCAAGGTATACAGCATCGAAGACGCTGTTGCTCTGTTGAAAGAACTGTCAACCGTTAAATTCGCAGAGTCTGTCGATCTGTCTGTTAACCTCGGCATTGACGCTCGTAAATCGGACCAGAACGTTCGTGGCTCTACCGTACTGCCAAACGGCACCGGTAAAGACGTGCGTATCGCGGTATTTGCCCAGGGCGCCAACGCTGAAGCAGCCAAGGAAGCCGGTGCCGATGTCGTCGGTATGGAAGATCTGGCCGAGCAAATCAAGGGCGGCGATCTGAACTTTGGTGTTGTAATCGCCTCTCCGGATGCGATGCGTGTTGTTGGTCAGCTGGGTCAGGTGCTGGGTCCTCGCGGTCTGATGCCAAACCCGAAAGTGGGTACGGTAACGCCAGACGTCGCGACTGCGGTCAAGAACGCCAAAGCGGGTCAGGCACGGTTCCGTACTGACAAAAACGGCATCATCCACGCTTGCATCGGCAAGGTGGCGTTTGAGCCGAACGCGATTAAAGAAAACGCAGAAGCCATTATTGCTGACCTGAAAAGGTTGAAGCCGTCTTCTGCCAAAGGTGTGTATCTGAAGAAGATTTCTGTGTCATCGACCATGGGTCCTGGCATTGCGATCGATCAGAGCTCACTGGTGATCTGATTTAAGTCGCTGCCTTTAGATAGAGGGGCGGCGCAACAGGACTTTGGGGTTCTCGCGGGTGTTACTCGCGGGAATTGTCAAAGACCGTAGGTGGGTTCGGGGTTGAGGTTTTATGAATCGTTGACGCCCGGTTCCCTTAATGTCCTACGCAGACGGTGGACCCCGATTCGGTTTTTATTGGGCTGGATCCTACCACCGTTGATCCCGAGAGGGGTCAAAACACAGGGTCTTCGGACCTTCGATGGTGACAGGCTCATTTGAGTCTGGCTAAGCCAGAAAATAGTAGGAGAAAGATTGTGGCGCTGAATCTCGAAGACAAGAAAGCCATTGTCACCGAGGTGAATGCAGTTGCTGCCAACGCTCTGTCTCTGGTGATCGCGGATGCCCGCGGTGTAACCGTTTCAGATATGGACAACCTGCGTAAGCAGGCCCGTGAGCAGAAAATCTTCGTACGTGTGGTCAAGAACTCTCTGGCCAAACGTGCGTTTGAAGGTACTGAATTCGAAGCGGCTCATTCCGCTTTGGTCGGTCCGACTCTGCTGGCCTTCTCGATGGAAGACCCGGGTGCTGCCGCTCGTCTTTTCAAAGATTTTGCGAAAAATGTTGAAAAGTTCGAAGTGAAATCGCTGGCCGTTGGTGGTGAACTGATGGGTGCGGACCAAATTGATCGTCTGGCGAACTTGCCGACGCGTCACGAAGCTCTGGGAATGCTGGCCAACGTTACGTTGGCACCGGTTACCAAGCTGGCGCGTACGCTCAACGAGGTACCATCCTCTATCACCCGTGTTATGGCGGCTGTTGCCGACAAGAAAAAAGAAGCTGCGTAATCGTTACGCAACTTGTTTGAACATTTTTGAGAATTTTTGGAGATTAGTAACATGGCACTGTCCAACGAAGATATCTTGAACGCCATTGCTGACATGTCTGTAATGGACGTTGTGGCTCTGGTTGAAGCAATGGAAGAGAAGTTTGGCGTTTCTGCCCAGGCTGCTGTTGCTGTTGCTGCCGGTCCGGCTGCTGCGGGTGAAGTCGCTGAAGAACAAACTGAATTCGACGTGATTCTGACTTCTGCTGGTGAGAAGAAAGTAAACGTGATCAAGGTTGTTCGTGAAATTACCGGTCTTGGCCTGAAAGAAGCCAAAGGTCTGGTCGACGGCGCTCCTGCTGCAGTTAAAGAAGCTGCCAGCAAAGACGAAGTTGAGCAGATCAAAGCCAAGCTGGAAGAAGCTGGCGCAACCGTGGAAGTTAAGTAACTTCGATGGTTCTGGATTGCGATTAGGCAATTCAGTCGAATTGGCTGGCGGCCATTGGCCGTCGGCCTTTTCGTGTCTCAGAAGCAAAAGTTTCTGAGCACCCCGATTAAGTAAGGCGGATTGACCGCATCGATCCGTCAGGACGATGGCAAACGCCAGGGGCCTCCGATAAAGAGGAGGAGCGCAGGAAGCGACAGATTTCGGGATGATTGTTGACGTCTGGCAATCATCGCATTACCGAATGGCGGACAGCGGTCATCACCGACCCTGACCGTCAACCGCTCAGACCCACCGTTGGTGAACAAGCTGGGGATTGCTGATGGCATACTCTTACACCGAGAAAAAGCGTATCCGTAAGGATTTCAGCAAATTGAAGCCGGTGATGGACATCCCATACCTGCTGGCAATACAACTGGATTCCTACCGTAACTTTTTACAGGCCGATACCGATGCGGCCGAACGACAGGACAGTGGGCTGCATGCAGCTTTCAAGTCCGTATTTCCAATTGTCAGTTATTCTGGCAATGCCGCTTTAGAGTACGTCAGTTACAAGCTGGGCATCCCGGCCTTCGACGTAAAAGAATGCCAACTGCGTGGGGTGACCTATGCAGCACCGCTGCGGGTCAAAGTCCGGCTGATTATTTACGATAAAGAGTCGCCGAGCAAGGCCATCAAGGACATCAAAGAGCAGGAAGTCTACATGGGCGAGATGCCCCTGATGACTGAAAACGGTACCTTTATTGTAAACGGTACCGAGCGCGTTGTTGTGTCCCAGCTGCATCGTTCACCGGGTGTCTTTTTTGACCATGACAAGGGTAAGACCCACTCGTCCGGCAAGCTGCTCTATTCAGCCCGGGTGATTCCTTACCGTGGTTCCTGGCTCGACTTCGAGTTTGATCCAAAAGATCAGGTGTTTGTACGTATCGACCGCCGCCGCAAGTTGCCGGCGACGATTCTGCTGCGTGCCCTGGAATACACCAACCAGCAAATTCTGGACATGTTTTTTGAGCGGTCCGAGTTCAAGCTGAAGGGTGATAAGTTCGAGATGAAGATCGTGTCCGAGCGCCTGCGTGGCGAAACGGCTGCGTTTGAAATTAAGGACAAAGACGGTACCGTGCTCATCGAAGACGGTCGACGCATCACTGCGCGCCACATTCGTCAGTTGGAGAAGTCTGGCATCAACACCGTGGTTGTGCCTGATGAGTACCTGCTGGGCAAGGCACTGGCGACCGATCTGGTCGACCCGACCAGTGGCGAGATATTCGCTAACTGCAACGATGAAATCAGCCTTGAGATCATCGAGAAAGTTCGCGAACTGAAATTGAAGCAAGTGGATCTGTTGTACACCAACGATCTGGATTGCGGTCCCTATATTTCAGACACCTTGCGTAACGATCCGACCAGCACGCCGCTTGAAGCGCTGGTAGAAATCTACCGCATGATGCGTCCTGGCGAGCCACCGACGAAAGAGTCGGCCGAAACCTTGTTCCAGAACCTGTTCTTTAGCGGCGAGCGCTATGACCTGAGCGGCGTTGGGCGGATGAAGTTTAACCGTCGCCTGGGGCGTGAAGGTGAAGAAGGCGAAGGTACGCTGAGCAACGAAGATATTGTTGACGTACTGCGCACTCTGATCGAAATTCGCAACGGTTTTGGCACGGTGGATGACATTGACCACCTGGGTAACCGTCGCGTCCGGTCTGTTGGTGAGATGGCCGAGAACCAGTTCCGTGTAGGTTTGGTCCGTGTAGAGCGCGCTGTGCGCGAGCGATTGTCTATGGCTGAAAGCGAAGGCCTGATGCCGCAGGACCTGGTCAATGCCAAGCCGGTAGCGGCCGCGATCAAAGAATTCTTTGGTTCCAGCCAGCTGTCCCAGTTTATGGATCAGAACAATCCGCTGTCGGGTATTACCAACAAGCGTCGTGTATCGGCATTGGGCCCAGGTGGTTTGACCCGTGAACGCGCTGGCTTCGAAGTGCGCGACGTACACCCGACGCATTACGGCCGGGTATGCCCGATTGAGACGCCGGAAGGTCCGAACATTGGTCTGATCAACTCGCTGTCGACCTATGCCCGCACCAACAGCTACGGTTTCCTGGAAACACCTTACCGCCGCGTTGCAAACGGCAAGGTATCCAGTGATATCGTTTATTTGTCGGCGATTGACGAGGCCAAGCACACTATTGCCCAGGCCAACGTTCCGCTGGACGATAACGACAACATCGTCGGCGAGTTCGTTCAGGTGCGTCACCAGAACGAATTCACCATGGCGCCACTGGCCAATGTCGACATGATGGATGTATCACCGCGTCAGGTGGTCTCGGCGGCGGCAGCACTGGTGCCGTTCCTGGAGCACGATGACGCCAACCGCGCGTTGATGGGTTCCAACATGATGCGTCAGGCGGTGCCGACCCTGCGAGCTGACAAGCCGCTGGTAGGTACGGGAATTGAGCGCAGCGTGGCGATCGACTCCGGCGTCTGTGTAACGGCCAAGCGTGGCGGTTATGTTGAGTACGTCGACGCATCGCGCATCGTGATCAAGGTTACTGAAGATGAAATCCAGGGCGGCGATGCCGGCGTGGATATCTACAACCTGACCAAGTACACGCGTTCCAACCAGAACACCTGTATCAACCAGCGCTCCATTGTCCATCAGGGCGAGTCGATAGCGCGCGGTGATGTTCTGGCCGACGGTCCTTCCGTCGATATGGGTGAGCTGGCATTGGGCCAGAACATGCGCATCGCCTTTATGCCCTGGAACGGTTACAACTTCGAAGACTCCATTCTGGTGTCGGAGAAGGTGGTTCAGGAAGATCGTTTTACCACCATCCACATTCAGGAACTGACCTGTATCGCCCGCGATACCAAGTTGGGTGCTGAAGAGATCACCGCCGACATCCCGAACGTGGGCGAGTCTGCTTTGAACAAGCTGGATGAGTCCGGTGTGGTGTACATCGGTGCCGAAGTTGGCCCGGGTGACATTCTGGTGGGTAAGGTCACGCCGAAGAGCGAGACCCAGCTGACGCCGGAAGAAAAACTGTTGCGCGCCATCTTTGGCGAAAAAGCATCGGATGTAAAAGACACCTCGCTGCGCGTTAAAGGCGGCATGGTCGGTACCGTTATCGACGTACAGGTGTTCACCCGTGACGGTGTCGAGCGCGATCAGCGTTCCAAAGACATCGAGCGGATGGCACTGGCCGAGTTCCGCAAGGACTTGAACGCCGAGTACCGCATCGTCGAAGACACTGTCTTTGAACGGATGCAGGCCAACCTGGTAGGTCAGACCGTTGCCGGTGGTCCGTCGCTGAAGAAAGGGGATACCCTGACTGAAGCTTACCTGGCCGAGCTGCCGCGTGAAGACTGGTTCAAACTGCGTCTGCAGGACGAGGCCCTGGCAGAAATGCTGGAGAAAGCCGAAGCCCAGCTGAAAGAACGCAAAGACGACCAGGATGCACGTTTTGAAGACAAGAAGCGTAAGTTGCAGAGCGGAGACGATCTGCAGCCGGGCGTGCTGAAAGTCGTCAAATGCTACGTCGCGGTCAAGCGCAAGATCCAGCCCGGTGACAAGATGGCCGGTCGGCACGGTAACAAGGGTGTGATCTCTGTGATCATGCCGGTGGAAGACATGCCGTTTGACGATCAGGGCGAGCCGATTGATGTGGTGCTAAACCCCTTGGGCGTACCGTCGCGGATGAACGTAGGTCAGATTCTGGAAACGCACATGGGTGCGGCCGCCAAGGGTCTGGGCAAGCGCATCAACGATATGGTTCGTGACCAGAAAGCCGTCAGCGAGATTCGCGGCTTCCTGGATGAGGTCTACAATAAGTCCGGCCGGGGTATCCGCAAGGAAACCCTGGAGGACTTCTCCGATACGGAAATCCTCGAACTGGCGAAAAATGTCAGCGGCGGCGTACCTATCGCGACGCCCGTGTTCGACGGTGCCAAAGAGGAAGAAATCAAAGAGTTGCTGCGTCTGGCAGGTTTGGATGACAGCGGCCAGATTCAACTCTGGGACGGTCGTACCGGTGAGGCTTTTGAAAACAGGACCACCGTCGGTTACATGTACATGTTGAAGTTGAACCACCTGGTCGATGACAAGATGCACGCCCGTTCGACTGGTTCCTATAGCCTGGTTACCCAGCAGCCGCTGGGTGGTAAGGCGCAGTTCGGTGGTCAGCGCTTCGGTGAGATGGAAGTGTGGGCCCTGGAGGCGTACGGCGCCGCCTATACCCTGCAGGAAATGCTGACGGTGAAATCGGACGATGTGGCTGGTCGGACCAAGATGTACAAGAACATCGTGGACGGCGACCATCGGATGGAACCGGGCATGCCGGAATCCTTTAACGTACTGGTTAAAGAGATCCGCTCGCTGGGCATCGATATGGAACTGGAAAACGAAGAGTAAGGTCGGGCGGGCCGGGCAACCGGCACGTGCCTGACGACGGTTGGGCGGCCGTTGGCCGCCTAAAGCCACTCCTTTCGGAGCTGAATGATGAAAGATTTGCTGAATCTGTTGAAATCTCAGGGCCAGTCGGAAGAGTTTGACTCGATCCGCATTGGCCTGGCCTCACCGGACATGATCCGGTCTTGGTCTTTTGGCGAGGTGAAGAAGCCTGAGACCATCAACTACCGGACTTTCAAGCCGGAACGTGATGGCCTGTTCTGTGCCCGTATCTTTGGTCCTATCAAGGATTACGAGTGCCTGTGTGGCAAGTACAAGCGCCTTAAGCACCGTGGCGTGATTTGTGAAAAGTGCGGTGTGGAAGTCACTCAAGCCAAAGTGCGTCGTGAGCGCATGGGCCATATCGAGCTGGCTGCGCCCGTTGCCCACATCTGGTTCCTGAAGTCACTGCCGTCTCGCATCGGTTTGATGCTGGATATGACGTTGCGTGATATCGAACGCATCCTCTATTACGAGAGCTTTGTCGTCATCGATCCGGGCCTTACCAGTCTGGAAAAAGGTCAGTTGCTGACCGACGAAGAATACTACGAAGCGATCGAAGAATTTGGTGATGATTTCGATGCCCGCATGGGTGCCGAAGCCATTCAGCGACTGCTGGACGGAATTGACCTGGTGGGTGAGACCGCGCAACTGCGCGAAGAGATCCCGGCGACCAATTCTGAAACCAAAATCAAGAAGCTGTCGAAGCGCCTGAAGCTGCTTGAAGCCTTTGAAAAATCAGGCAATAAGCCTGAGTGGATGGTGATGACGGTACTGCCAGTGCTGCCACCGGATCTGCGTCCGCTGGTACCGCTTGATGGTGGCCGTTTTGCCACTTCGGACCTGAACGATCTGTATCGCCGGGTGATCAACCGGAATAACCGTCTCAAGCGTCTGCTTGAGCTGGCGGCACCGGATATCATTGTGCGCAACGAAAAGCGCATGCTGCAGGAATCGGTTGATGCCCTGCTCGACAACGGCCGTCGCGGTCGCGCCATTACTGGCTCGAACCGTCGTCCGCTGAAATCGCTGGCCGATATGATCAAGGGCAAGCAAGGTCGTTTCCGTCAGAACCTGCTCGGTAAGCGCGTAGACTACTCCGGTCGTTCGGTGATCGTGGTTGGTCCTACACTGCGCCTGCACCAGTGTGGTCTGCCGAAGAAAATGGCGCTGGAACTGTTCAAGCCGTTTATTTTCAGCAAGCTGGAGCACCGTGGCCTGGCGACCACCATCAAGGCCGCCAAGAAGATGGTTGAGCGTGAAGAAGCCGTGGTCTGGGACATCCTGGACGAGGTAATTCGCGAGCATCCGGTGATGTTGAACCGGGCACCGACACTTCACCGTCTGGGTATTCAGGCGTTTGAACCGGTGCTGATCGAAGGCAAGGCCATTCAACTGCATCCCCTGGTGTGTGCGGCTTATAACGCCGACTTCGACGGTGACCAGATGGCCGTTCACGTGCCGCTGACGCTGGAAGCCCAGCTTGAAGCGCGTGCGCTGATGATGTCGACCAATAACGTGCTGTCGCCAGCCAGTGGCGAACCGATCATCGTGCCGTCACAAGACGTGGTTCTGGGTCTGTATTACATGACCCGTGAACGTGTTAACGCCAAGGGCGAAGGCATGGTGTTCTCAAACATCGCCGAAGTTCAGCGTGCCTACGGTGCCGGTGAAGTCGCGTTGCAGGCGAAGGTCAAGGTGCGTTTGCGCCAGGTGTATGAAAACAGTGAAGGTGAAGCGATCGACTCCACCTCCATTGTCGATACCACCGTTGGCCGCTCGATTCTGTTTTCAATTGTCCCCGATGGCCTGCCCTACGAGCTGGTCAACCAGGCGATGAAGAAAAAAGCGATCAGTGGCTTGTTGAACGAGTGCTATCGTCGTGTCGGTCTGAAGGACACGGTGATTTTTGCTGACCAGATCATGTACATGGGCTTCAGCTACGCTACCCGTTCCGGCTCGTCCATTGGCGTGAATGACTTTGTTATTCCGAAAGCCAAGCTCGAGATTCTGGGCAAGGCCGAGGCCGAAGTTCAGGACATTGAAGAGCAATTCGCTGCGGGTCTGGTGACCCAGGGCGAGAAGTACAACAAGGTGGTCGACATCTGGTCTCGTGCCAACGATCAGATCGCCCGCGCGATGATGGAAGGCATCTCCAAGGAGATGGTGACCGATCGTGATGGTAACGAGGTTGAGCAGGAATCGTTCAATTCAGTTTATATCATGGCCGACTCCGGTGCCCGGGGTAGCCCGGCCCAAATTCGTCAGCTGGCCGGTATGCGTGGTCTGATGGCGAAGCCGGATGGCTCGATCATCGAAAACCCGATTAAGGCCAACTTCCGTGAAGGCTTGTCGGTCGGTGAATACTTCATCTCGACCCACGGTGCGCGTAAAGGCCTGGCCGATACCGCATTGAAGACAGCAAACTCCGGTTACCTGACGCGTCGTCTGGTTGACGTGGCGCAGGATGTTGTAATCACTGAAGAAGATTGCGGCACGCAGGAAGGCGTTATCGTTGAGCCGATCATTGAAGGCGGCGATGTCGTTCTGGGTCTGGGTCAGCAGGTGCTGGGCCGTGTGGTTGCTACCGACGTGATCGATCCGGTCAGCCAGGAAACCTGGGTACCAGCCGGTACCATGCTGGACGAAGCCTGGGTTAAAAAGTTGGACGAATGGGGTGTTGACCAGATCAAGATCCGTTCGGCGATCAGTTGTAGCACCCGCTATGGTCTCTGTGCCCAGTGCTACGGGCGTGACCTGGCACGTGGACACCGGGTCAACATCGGTGAAGCGGTCGGCATTATTGCTGCCCAGTCGATCGGTGAGCCGGGTACCCAGCTGACGATGCGGACTTTCCACATCGGTGGTGCGGCATCCCGTGCCACTGCGGCTGACAGCGTTCAGGTCAAGCACGGTGGCAAGGTATCGTTACGCAACCTGAAGACCGTTACCCGTGCCGATGGCGACCTGGTCGCTGTAAGCCGGTCCGGTGTACTGGCGGTGTCCGACGAACACGGCCGTGAGCGCGAGAAGTACAAGCTGCCTTACGGTGCTGTGATCAGCGTTGATGACGGTGCTGCCGTTGAAGCTGGCCAGATCGTGGCGAAGTGGGATCCGCACACTCACCCGATCATCGGTGAGTCGAACGGTAAAATTGCCTTTATCGGTATGGACGAAGGCATCACCACCAATCGTAAGATTGATGAATTGACCGGTGTCGGCACCATCGAGGTTATTCCTCAGGGCCAGCGTAATGCGGCCGGTAAGGAAATTCGCCCGCTGGTCAAACTGCTGGATCCGGAAGGCAATGAGATCATGATTGGTAACACCAATCAGCCGGTGCAGTACTTCCTGCCGGACGGCTCCTTCCTGAGCCTGTCGGATGGTGATGTGATCAAGGTCGGTGACGTTATTGCCCGTATTCCGCAGGAAACTTCGGGTAACCGCGACATCACCGGGGGTCTGCCGCGTGTGGCCGACTTGTTCGAAGCCCGCAAACCGAAAGAAGCCGCTATTCTGGCTGAAATTTCAGGTACCGTCGGCTTTGGCAAGGAAACCAAGGGCAAGAAGCGTTTGGTGATCACCCCAACTGACGGCTCGGATGGCTACGAAGAGCTGATTCCCAAGTGGCGCCAGTTGAACGTCTTCGAAGGTGAGCAGGTTGAAAAGGGTGAAGTGATCTCCGACGGACCGATGAACCCGCACGATATTCTGCGGGTCCGGGGTGTCGAGGCGCTGGCGCGTTACATCGTTGACGAAATCCAGGAAGTATACCGTTTGCAGGGCGTAACCATTAACGACAAGCACATCGAAGTGATTGTTCGTCAGATGCTGCGCAAGGCCATGGTGCTGGATAACGGTGACACACACTTCATCAAGGGCGACCAGGTTGAATACAACCAGTTGCTTGAGGCGAATGAGAAAGCTGGCACTGCTGACCAGGAAGTGGCTCGTTTCGAGCGTGTCTTGCTGGGCATCACCAAGGCTTCTCTGGCGACAGAATCCTTTATCTCGGCGGCGTCCTTCCAGGAAACCACCCGGGTGCTGACCGAAGGTGCGGTCACTGGCAAGCGTGATTATTTGCGCGGTCTGAAGGAAAATGTGGTCGTTGGTCGACTGATTCCGGCAGGCACAGGCTTGGCCTATCACGCCGAACGTCGCCGCAAACGTCTGGAACGCACCGGTGAGAAACCATCGATCAGTGCATCCGACGTCGAAGCGGCGCTCAGTCAGGCGCTCAACAAGTAAGCATACGCTTACGTTGACTAAGAATTGCGCGATCACTAAAATGCGCGCTCCCTACAGGACCCGGTTGGCTCGCCATCCGGGTGCTGTCGTGTAATGAGAAGTGAACTTTTAGAGAGGCTTTAATGGCTACAATTAACCAGCTCGTCCGTAAGCCGCGTAAGCGCAAAGCGGTCGCAAGCGATGTTCGGGCCCTGGAAGGCTGCCCGCAACGTCGTGGTGTATGCACCCGTGTGTACACAACTACCCCGAAGAAGCCGAACTCGGCTCTGCGTAAAGTCTGTCGTGTACGACTGACTAACGGTTTCGAGGTGTCATCCTACATCGGCGGTGAAGGTCACAACCTGCAAGAGCACTCGGTTGTACTGATCCGTGGCGGTCGTGTTAAAGACTTGCCAGGTGTTCGTTACCACACCGTTCGTGGCTCACTGGATACCTCCGGCGTTGCCAACCGTAAGCAGGCTCGTTCCAAGTACGGTACCAAGCGGCCTAAGGGCTAATTTCATTTGATTCATTCAGTCTCAGGATAAGAGTAAGGCTGGGTGCTGTTGTCGAAGCGTCATCGAAAGAGTCGGACGACTGCTCATCCCAGAATTGCCTGAAGACCTATTTGAGGGCTTATCAATGCCAAGAAGACGCGTTGCTGCAAAGCGTGAAGTACTGCCAGATCCCAAATTTGGGAACACGCAACTGGCCAAATTTATGAACCATGTCATGTACGACGGCAAGAAGTCTGTTGCCGAGCGTATCGTCTATGGTGCCCTGGACATCGTCAAAGAGAAGAAGTCCGATCAGGATCCCATCGCCATGTTCGAAACGGCTCTGGATTCTATTGCGCCGATGGTCGAAGTGAAATCCCGCCGTGTCGGTGGTGCCACGTATCAGGTGCCCGTCGAAGTGCGTCCGTCTCGCCGTGAAGCCTTGGCTATGCGCTGGTTGGTTGATGCTGCCCGTAAACGTGGTGAGAAATCCATGGGTCAGCGCCTGGCCGGTGAGTTGATGGATGCGTCCGAAGGTAAAGGTGCTGCGATCAAGAAGCGTGAAGATGTGCACCGTATGGCCGAAGCTAACAAAGCATTCTCTCATTACCGTTTCTAAGCTTTAGAGCAAACATTTTCTGTTAAGGAGAAAGAGTTGTGGCTCGTAAAACTCCGCTTAACCGGTACCGTAATATTGGTATCGTCGCGCACGTAGACGCCGGTAAAACGACGACTACAGAGCGCGTACTTTTCTACACCGGCTTGTCGCACAAGCTCGGTGAAGTTCATGATGGCGCCGCCACCATGGACTGGATGGAGCAGGAGCAAGAGCGAGGTATTACCATTACCTCTGCCGCTACCACCTGTTTCTGGCAAGGCATGGCCAAGCAGTTCGATGAGCACCGCATCAACATCATCGACACCCCGGGACACGTTGACTTCACCATTGAAGTTGAGCGTTCATTGCGGGTACTCGACGGCGCTGTCGTCGTACTGTGTGGTTCTTCAGGCGTACAGCCGCAGACTGAGACCGTTTGGCGTCAGGCCAACCGTTACGAAGTTCCGCGCATGGTGTTCGTCAACAAGATGGACCGTGCCGGCGCTGATTTCTATCGCGTTGTCAAACAGTTGAAAGAGCGTCTGGGTGCTAACCCGGTGCCGATCCAGATTCCGATCGGTGCTGAAGACGACTTCGCTGGCGTGATTGACCTGATCAAGATGAAGGCCATTATCTGGAATGAAGAAGACCAGGGCATGACTTTCGAGCTGGAAGACATTCCGGCGAATCTGCAGGAAAAAGCCGAAGAGTTCCGCGTTCAGATGGTTGAGGCTGCCGCTGAAGCCAACGATGAGCTGATGGAAAAGTACATGGAGTCTGAGACTCTAGAGGAAGACGACATCAAGACCGGTCTGCGACTGCGCACACTGGCAGGTGAAATCGTTCTGACTCACTGCGGTTCTGCCTTTAAAAACAAAGGCGTTCAGGCGGTACTGGACAGCGTTATCGAATACATGCCATCGCCGACTCAGGTTCGTGCCATCGAAGGTAGGCTTGATGACGGCGAGACCATGAAGGCGGTTAAGGTTGATGACGATGCGCCGTTCAACGCTCTGGCGTTTAAGATCGCCACAGACCCGTTCGTTGGTACGCTAACGTTTATTCGTGTATACGGCGGCGTGGTCAAGAGCGGTGATCAGGTATTGAACGCGGTTAAGGGCAAGCGCGAACGCGTAGGCCGGATGGTGCAGATGCACGCCAACAACCGTGAAGAGATTAAAGAGCTGCTGGCTGGCGACATTGGCGCCCTGATCGGTATGAAGGATGTGACCACTGGTGACACTCTGTGTGACCCGGCCAACCCGATTACCCTGGAGCGCATGGACTTCCCGGATCCGGTGATTCACGTCGCCGTTGAGCCGAAGTCGAAAGCCGACCAGGAAAAAATGGGTATCGCTCTGGGCAAACTGGCTCAGGAAGATCCTTCATTTACCGTTCGTACTGACGAAGAAACCGGCCAGACCATTATTGGCGGTCAGGGTGAGTTGCACCTGGACGTTCTGGTTGACCGGATGAAGCGTGAATTTAAAGTCGAAGCAAACGTGGGTGCACCTCAGGTTGCCTATCGTGAGCGCATTCGTAACGCTTGTGATATCGACTCCAAGTTTGCCAAGCAGTCGGGTGGTCGCGGTCAATATGGTCACGTTGTGATCAAGTTTGAACCGGCTGACGACGAGAACGCCGAGAAGCTGGTTTTCGTTAACGAAATCGTCGGTGGTTCCGTTCCGAAGGAATACATTCCCGCGGTTGAGAAGGGTATCCAGGAACAGATGAAGAACGGCATTCTGGCGGGCTACCCACTGCTCGGCATGAAGGCCACTCTGCATGACGGTTCCTACCACGACGTTGACTCCAACGAGATGGCCTTTAAAGTGGCTGCCTCAATGGCGGTCAAGAAGTTGAAGGAAAAAGCGAGCCCCGCCTTGCTTGAGCCCATGATGAGTGTTGAGGTGGTAACGCCGGAAGACTACATGGGTGACGTTATGGGCGACCTTAACCGTCGTCGCGGCACAGTTTCAGGCATGGAAGACAGCCCGTCGGGCAAGATCATCAATGCTGAGGTGCCACTGTCCGAAATGTTCGGATACGCTACGGACCTGCGTTCCATGTCTCAGGGCCGTGCCTCTTACGTGATGGAATTCTCAGGCTACAAAGAAGCCCCGATGAACATCGTTGAAGAAATTATCAAGAAGTCTTGATCTTTTTGAGCTTAACTTAGAGGAAAGACACCATGTCTAAGGCTACTTTTGAACGTACCAAGCCGCACGTAAACGTCGGCACCATCGGTCACGTTGACCACGGTAAAACTACTTTGACTGCGGCGCTGACGCGCGTCTGTCACGAAGTGTGGGGCACAGGCGCCTCTGTCGCGTTTGACGGCATCGACAACGCTCCGGAAGAGCGCGAGCGTGGTATCACCATCGCCACCTCTCACGTTGAATACGATTCACCGGCACGCCACTATGCACACGTAGACTGCCCGGGCCACGCTGACTATGTGAAGAACATGATCACCGGTGCGGCTCAGATGGACGGCGCTATTCTGGTGTGTTCAGCCGCTGACGGCCCGATGCCGCAAACGCGTGAGCACATCCTGCTGTCGCGTCAGGTTGGCGTACCCTTCATCGTTGTGTTCCTGAACAAGGCCGATATGGTCGACGACGAAGAGTTGCTGGAACTGGTTGAGATGGAAGTGCGTGATTTGCTGTCCATGTATGACTTCCCGGGCGACGACACGCCGATCATCACCGGCTCTGCGCTGATGGCGCTGGAAGGCAAAGACGACAACGAGATGGGCACAACCGCTGTTAAGAAGCTGGTTGAGGCGCTGGATAGCTACATTCCGGAGCCGGAGCGTGCGATTGACCAGCCGTTCCTGATGCCGATCGAAGACGTGTTCTCAATCTCCGGCCGCGGTACCGTTGTAACCGGTCGTGTTGAGCGTGGCATCGTCAAGTCAGGTGAAGAAGTGGAAGTGATTGGTATTCACGACACCACCAAGACGGTTGTGACCGGTGTTGAAATGTTCCGCAAGCTGCTCGACGAAGGTCGTGCCGGTGAGAACATTGGCGCGCTGCTGCGTGGCACCAAGCGTGACGACATTGAGCGTGGTCAGGTACTGGCCAAGCCGGGTTCAATCACGCCGCACACCACCTTCGAAGCCGAAGTGTATGTTCTGAGCAAAGACGAAGGTGGTCGTCACACGCCGTTCTTCAAGGGCTACCGTCCGCAGTTCTACTTCCGCACCACCGACGTAACCGGTGCCTGTGAACTGCCGGAAGGCGTAGAGATGGTGATGCCAGGCGATAACGTCAAGATGGACGTCACTCTGATCGCCCCGATCGCGATGGACGAAGGTCTGCGTTTCGCGATTCGTGAAGGCGGCCGTACCGTTGGTGCGGGTGTTGTAGCGAAGATCATCAAGTAAAGACGAGCTTTGAGCTGAGAGTTGTGAGCTGTTAGTAACGGCTCATCGCTCGCAGCTTATAGCTAGCAGCTAAAAAAGAGGCGCCCAAGGGCGCCTCTTTTGCTTTAACTCCCTGATTTTTAATGAAAATCCACGCCTAGAACTCCTTTCCTAATCGTCGTTGACAGCCCTGCTCAAGATACATACAATACGCCTCCCCTGATTTTCCGGGGGTATATTGCTGTTTAACAATCTTGGAGCTTTGGTCACATGCAGAACCAAAAGATCAGAATACGCTTGAAAGCGTTCGATCATCGCCTGATCGATGCTTCGACTCAGGAGATCGTCGATACGGCTAAGCGCACTGGCGCACAGGTACGGGGCCCGATCCCGCTGCCGACTCGCAGAGAACGCTACACCGTGCTGGTCTCTCCGCACGTGAACAAGGATGCGCGCGATCAGTACGAAATTCGTACTCATAAGCGCATGCTGGATATCGTTGAGCCAACTGAAAAGACTGTAGATGCGTTGATGAAGTTGGACTTGGCGGCAGGTGTGGACGTACAGATTAGCCTCGGCTAATCGCTGAGTCTCTAATGTAACAGCCCAAGCTGCAGTTAATCCTAACGTGGTTACAGGCGCAGTAACTGGGCGGCCATAGCGGGTTTTAGCCCCGTACATAGAGGAAAGAAAGAAATGTCAATTGGTCTGATTGGTCGTAAGACTGGCATGACTCGTGTCTTCACAGAAGACGGCGTTTCCATTCCAGTGACCGTCGTAGAAGTCGAGCCCAACCGGGTCTCGCAAGTAAAGAGCGTGGAAACCGATGGCTACTATGCAGTCCAGCTTACCGCTGGTACTCGTCGTGCTAATCGCGTCACCAAGTCTCAGGCAGGACACTTCGCGAAAGCCAGTGTTGAAGCCGGTGTGTTCACTCGTGAATTCACTCTGAAAGAAGCAGTCGAATTGAAGGCTGGCGAAGAATTGACCGTTGTCCTGTTCGAAGCAGGCCAGCGTGTGGATGTGACCGGAACCTCCAAGGGTAAAGGCTTCGCTGGTGCGATCAAGCGCCACAACTTCAGCATGCAAGACGCAACTCACGGTAACTCACTGTCTCACCGCGCACCGGGCTCTATCGGCCAGTGCCAGACGCCAGGTCGTGTGTGGAAAGGCAAGAAGATGTCTGGCCACATGGGTGCTGAGCGCTCTACTGTGCAGTCACTTGAGATCGTTCGCGTCGACGCAGAGCGTAACTTGTTGTTGATCAAGGGTGCATTGCCCGGTGCAACAGGTTCTCACGTTGTTGTTCAACCCGCGGTTAAAGGCTAAGAGGTAAGCAATGGATATTAATATTGCAGGACAAGCCAGCGCCAAGGTTGAAGTTTCCGACGCGACGTTCGGTAAAGAATTCAATGAAGCTCTGGTTCATCAGGTCGTTAATGCCTTCCTAGCCGGTGGCCGTCAAGGCAGCCGCGCTCAGAAGAGCCGCTCTGATGTAGCTGGTGGTGGTAAAAAGCCCTGGCGTCAAAAAGGCACAGGCCGTGCTCGTGCCGGTACCATTCGCTCACCCATTTGGGTTGGCGGCGGTAAGACCTTCGCAGCCCGTCCGCAGGACTGGTCGCAGAAAGTAAACCGTAAAATGTACCGTGGTGCGATGAAATCAATCCTGTCAGAACTGGTTCGTCAGGACCGTCTGATCGTGGTTGAAGGTCTGGGCATTGAACAGCCAAAGACCAAAGCATTCCTGTCCAAAATGAAAGAGCTGGATGTGAGCAATGCTTTGATCGTGTCTGACGACGTTGATTCAAACCTGTACTTGTCTGCTCGCAACGTACCGCACGTTGAAGTCAGTGATGTTGCTGGCATCAATCCGGTAAGCCTGGTGGCCTACGAAAAAGTGGTCATTACTGTTGCCGCGCTCAAGAAGCTTGAGGAGGTTTTGGCATGAACCAGGAACGCATCTATCAGGTCGTTTACGGTCCGCATATCTCCGAGAAAGCGACCATCGTAGCGGAAGGCACTGGCCAATACGTATTTCGTGTGGCCAAGGATGCAACTAAGCCGGAAATCAAGAAGGCCGTTGAACAACTGTTCGAAGTAAAAGTTCAGTCTGTTCACACTCTGATCCAGAAGGGCAAGGTTAAGCGCACTCAGCGCGGCGTTGGTAAGCGTAACGACGTTAAAAAAGCCTATGTTCGTCTGGCTGAAGGCCAAGAAATTGATTTCCTGGCGGCAGAATAAGGTAGGGGTTGCGAACAATGGCTATTGTTAAAGCAAAGCCGACGTCAGCTGGACGTCGTCATGTTATCAAGACTTTCAACGCCGAACTGCATACCGGTGCGCCTTACGCGCCCCTGGTTGAGAAGCAGTCCAAGAGCGGTGGCCGTAACAATATGGGTCGTATCACTACGCGTCATATTGGTGGTGGTCACAAGTCGCATTACCGCAAGGTCGATTTCAAACGCAACAAAGATGGCATCAATGCCAAAGTTGAGCGTTTGGAGTACGATCCGAACCGGACTGCGAACATCGCTCTGGTTCTGTACGCAGACGGTGAACGTCGTTACATTCTGGCGCCGGCCGGTTTGACGGCAGGTGATCAGATCGTATCCGGAGAACACGCGCCAATTAAAGTGGGCAACACCATGCCACTGCGCAGTATTCCTCTGGGTTCGACTATTCACAACATTGAGATGAAGCCCGGCAAGGGTGGCCAGATGGTCCGCTCTGCAGGTAACTCAGCTCAGCTGGTCGCGCGCGAAGGCACTTATGCTACCTTGCGTCTGCGCTCCGGTGAAATGCGTAAAGTTCTGTCAGATTGCCGCGCCACCCTGGGTGAAGTGAGCAACTCTGAACATAGCCTGCGTGTATTGGGTAAAGCCGGTGCTACTCGCTGGCGTGGTGTCCGTCCGACGGTTCGTGGTGTTGTCATGAACCCGGTCGATCACCCGCACGGTGGTGGTGAAGGTAAAACCTCGGGTGGACGTCATCCGGTCACGCCTTGGGGTGTTCCCACCAAGGGATACAAAACTCGTAAGAACAAGCGCACGGACAAGTACATCGTTCGTCGTCGTTCTTCGAAGTAACTGAAATAAGAGGAAAAGGCTGTGCCACGTTCACTTAAGAAGGGTCCATTCGTCGACCTTCACTTGATGAAGAAGGTAGAGGCTGCACTGGAAAACGGTGACAAACGGCCCCTGAAAACCTGGTCGCGTCGCTCCACAATCTTCCCGGAATTCGTCGGGTTGACCTTTGCAGTCCATAATGGCCGTCAACATGTACCTGTTTATGTCACAGAGGACATGGTGGGTCATAAGTTGGGTGAATTCGCGCTGACTCGTACCTATAAGGGTCATGTTGCGGACAAGAAGGCTAAGCGGTAATAGAGGGTAGACATGATGGAAACACAAGCTGTATTACGCGGTGCTCGCTTGTCTGCTCAGAAAGGTCGTCTTGTAGCAGACATGATTCGCGGAAAGTCAGTGGCGGAAGCCCTGGATCTGCTGACATTCAGCCCTCAAAAAGGTGCTGCAATCGTCAAGAAGGTTCTGGAATCGGCCATTGCGAATGCAGAACACAATGACGGTGCAGACGTAGATGAGCTTTCAGTCGCCTCCATCTTTGTAGATGAAGGTATGACCATGAAGCGTATCCGTCCGCGTGCTAAAGGCCGTGCTGATCGTATCTTTAAGCGTACGAGCCACATTACGGTCAAGGTTGCCGAGAAATAAGGGGAGAATGACAGATGGGCCAGAAAGTACATCCCACCGGGATCCGGCTCGGCATCACTAAAGACCATAGTTCGGTCTGGTATGCCGACTCCAAGGATTACTCCAAGAAGCTGCTGAACGATATTAAAGTTCGCAGCTACCTGGAGAAGAAACTGGAAAAAGCGTCAGTAAGTAAAATCGTGATTGAGCGTCCTGCACAGAACGCTAAGATCACCATCCACACCGCTCGCCCTGGCATTGTCATCGGCAAGAAAGGTGAAGATGTAGAAGTGCTGCGTCAGGAAGTATCCGCCATGATGGGGATTCCGGTGCACATTAACATCGAAGAGATCCGCAAGCCTGATCTCGACTCCAAACTGGTTGCCCAGTCTGTTGCTGGTCAGCTAGAGCGTCGTGTCATGTTCCGCCGCGCTATGAAGCGTGTGATGCAGAATGCGATGCGTAACGGCGCAAAAGGTGTTCGGATTCAGGTCAGTGGCCGTTTGGGTGGTGCTGAGATTGCGCGGACCGAGTGGTATCTTGAAGGTCGCGTTCCCTTGCACACGCTGCGTGCTGACATCGACTACGCTACGGCCGAGGCACACACCACTTATGGTGTGATCGGTATCAAAGTGTGGATTTTCAAAGGCGAAATCCTGGGTGGTATCGAGCAAGTTCGTGCTCAAGCCAAGGCGCCCAAGAAAAAGGCTTCACGGTAAGGAGTACGTAGATGCTGCAACCTAAACGTACAAAGTTCCGCAAAATGCAGAAGGGCCGTAACCGCGGTCTGGCATTGCGCGGTAGCAAAGTGAGCTTCGGCGAGTACGCGCTGAAGGCAACAGGTCGCGGACGCATTACAGCTCGTCAAATCGAAGCTGCACGTCGCGCAATGACTCGTCATATTAAACGTGGCGGCAAGATCTGGATCCGCGTTTTCCCGGACAAGCCCATTTCCAAGAAACCGTTGGAAGTTCGGATGGGTAAAGGTAAGGGTAACGTAGAGTACTGGGTAGCTCAGATCCAACCCGGTAAAGTCTTGTACGAAATGGAAGGTGTTAGTGAGGATGTGGCTTTGGAGGCATTCCGCCTTGCAGCCGCAAAATTGCCGATTCCAACCATTGTTGTTAAACGGCAGGTGATGTAATGAACGCTAGTGATCTTCGTGAAAAGTCCGTAGACGAGCTGAATAACACCCTGTTGGAGTTGCTTCGCGATCAGTTCAAATATCGCATGCAAAAAGCGACGGGTCAGTTGACTCAGACGCATCTGCTGAAGCAAGTCCGCAAGGACATCGCTCGTGTCAAAACAGTATTGACTCAGAAAGCAGGTGCTTGATATGTCTGAACAAACAGCCCGTACCGTTACCGGTCAGGTCGTCAGCAACAAAGCTGAAAAGACCGTTACCGTAAAGATAGAGCGTACGGTTACTCACCCGATTTACGGGAAAATCGTAAAACGCTCTACCAAGATACATGCGCACGATGAAAGCAATGAGTGCCAGATCGGCGACTTCGTTACCATCGAAGAATGCCGTCCTTTGTCCAAGTCTAAGGCTTGGCGTCTGGTTCGCGTTGAAGAACGTGCAACTACCGTTTAACAGCGCCTGGGAGTTTGAGAGATGATTCAAACAGAAACCGTTTTAGACGTTGCGGATAACAGCGGTGCCAAGCGCGTCCAGTGCATCAAGGTATTGGGCGGGTCACACCGCCGCTATGCCGGCATTGGTGACTTGATCAAGGTCTCCGTGAAGGAAGCAATTCCTCGCGGCAAGGTCAAAAAAGGTCAGGTAATGAACGCTGTTGTTGTGCGCACGCGCAAGGGCGTACGTCGCCCGGATGGATCAGTGATCCGTTTTGACACCAACTCTGCGGTGTTACTTAACACTCAGCACGCCCCGATCGGCACCCGGATCTTTGGTCCGGTGACCCGTGAACTGCGCACTGAGAAATTTATGAAGATCATTTCCCTGGCGCCGGAAGTTCTGTAAGCCTTCGGGCTTACGTAACTGGACGGTAGCAGGAAGTGGAGTAGCGAATGAACAAGTTTAAAAGTGGCGACGACGTTGTCGTAATTGCCGGGAAGGACAAAGGCAAGCGCGGCAAGATCACCAAGGTGATCAGCGACGCCAAGAAAGGCCCGCGTTTTGTGGTCTCTGGTGTGAATCTGATGAAGAAGCACCAGAAGCCGAACCCGAACCTGGGTGTCCAGGGCGGGGTCGTTGAGAAAGAGGCTCCGATAGCGGCGTCCAACGTAGCGATCTTCAATTCAGAAACCAACAAGGGCGACCGTGTTGGCTTTTTGATCAAAGAAGACGGTGCCAAGGTCCGCATCTTCAAGTCCACGAAGAAAGAAATTGGTGTATAAGGGCGGGATACGACATGTCTAGACTCAAAGAGCTCTACAAAACTGACGCTGTCCCTGCACTCCAAGAAGAGTTCGGGTACAAGAACGTCATGGAAATCCCGCGCGTCACCAAGATCACCTTGAACATGGGCGTGGGCGAAGCCATCGGCGACAAAAAGCAGATGGATAACGCTGTTGCAAACCTTGAAGCGATCGCTGGCCAGAAGGTCATGGTCACCAAGGCGCGCAAGTCCATCGCGGGTTTCAAAGTTCGTGAAGACTGGCCGATTGGCTGTAAAGTTACACTGCGCGGTGAGCGTATGTGGGAATTTATGGATCGTCTGATCGACATTTCACTGCCGCGTATGCGTGACTTTCGGGGTATCAACCCCAAGTCATTCGACGGCCGTGGCAACTACAGCATGGGTGTGAAAGAGCAGATTATCTTCCCTGAGATCGAATACGATAAGGTCGATAAGCTGCGCGGTATGGACATTACGGTGACCACAACCGCTCGCACCAATGACGAAGGTCGCGCATTGCTGAAGGCGCTGGCCTTCCCATTCAAAGGTTAAGGGGAAAGGTCATGGCTAAAGTAAGTATGAAAGCGCGTGAAGCCAAGCGCATCAAGACCATCGCCAAGTATGCTGAGAAGCGTGCCAAGCTCAAAGCTATCATCAAAGACTCCGGCAGTACTGATGAGCAGGTTTGGGAAGCACAGCAATCGCTGCAAAAGCTGCCAAGAGACGCAAGTCCTGTTAGACTGCAGCGCCGCTGTCAGTTGACCGGCCGTCCACATGCGGTTTACCGCAAGTTCGGTCTGTCACGTATCAAGCTGCGTGAACAAGTCATGTTGGGTAATGTTCCGGGTTTGAAAAAGTCAAGTTGGTAAGCAAAGTGGTCCGGACCGGGGCGTGTCGCCCCGGTTACCGCACTCGCTGTACACTTAGAGGTAATATTGAATGAGCATGCAAGACACACTTGCGGATATGTTTACACGTATCCGCAATGCTCAGCAGTCCAGTCACGCCATTGTTACCCTGCCGTCTTCAAAGCAAAAAATCGCTGTTGCGACCGTGCTGAAGAACGAAGGGTTCGTGGATGACTTCGCTGTTGAGGGCGAAGGTAAAAAGGTAATGCACATCACCTTGCGTTACTTTGAAGGCAAGCCGGTGATTGAATCGATCAAGCGCGTTTCACGTCCAGGGTTGCGTCAATACCGCGCCTGCGACGAGCTGCCCAAGGTATCGGGTGGGCTGGGTATCGCCATCGTTTCAACATCCAAAGGCGTTATGACCGACCGCGCGGCCCGTGCTGCGGGTGTGGGCGGCGAAATCATCTGCGAAGTCTTCTAAAGGAGTTGAACGATGTCTCGAATAGCTAACGCTCCTATTACGGTTCCGACAGGTGTGGAAGTCAAGCTCGCTAGCGACAAGATTTCTGTCAAGGGCGCCAATGCGGCTCTTGAAACCAATCTGCACGGTTCTGTAGAAATAAAGCAGGACGGCAATACGCTGACCTTTGCCCCCCGTGATGGTGGCAAGATCGCGCACGCCATGTCAGGCACCATGCGTGCACTGGTTAATAACATGGTAGTCGGTGTCACCACCGGTTTTGAAAAGCGCCTGCAGCTGAACGGTGTCGGTTATCGTGCGAAAGCATCCGGCAGTTCCGTCAATTTGACACTGGGCTTCTCCCATCCGATCGATTACACCCTGCCTGCAGGTGTGTCGGCCGAGACCCCGAGCAATACTGAAATCGTGCTAAAAAGCGCCGATAAGCAGCAGCTGGGTCAGGTCGCCGCAGAGATCCGTGCGTTCCGTCCGCCGGAACCGTACAAAGGCAAAGGTGTTCGGTACGCGGATGAACACGTCCGTCGTAAAGAAGCCAAGAAAAAATAAGGGCATAGGTCATGAACGAAAAGAAAGTATCACGTTTACGCCGTGCTCGCCGCAGCCGCATCAAGATCCGCGAATTAGGCGTGCACCGTCTGTGTGTAAACCGGTCGAACCAGCATATATACGCGCAAGTCATCGCTCCAAATGGCAGCGTAGTGGTTGCATCAGCGTCTACGCTGGACGAATCGCTGCGTAAAGACGCGACGAGTAACGTAGATGCCGCCGTCAAGGTAGGCGCTCTGATCGCAGAGCGGGCCAAGGCAGCCGGTATCGAACAGGTGGCTTTTGACCGGTCTGGTTTTAAATACCATGGCCGCGTTAAGGCTTTGGCAGACGCTGCCCGTGAAGGTGGCCTGAAATTCTAAGGTGCGAATGATGGCAAATAACGATCAAGCTCAAGCTGGCGGCGATCTGCAGGAAAAATTGGTTCAGGTAAACCGAGTAGCCAAAGTGGTGAAAGGTGGCCGGATTTTCGGTTTTACTGCTCTGACAGTTGTTGGCGATGGCAATGGCAAAGTCGGCTTTGGCCGTGGCAAGGCGCGTGAAGTGCCTGTCGCGATCCAGAAGGCGATGGACGCGGCTCGCCGTAACATGATCCAGGTCCAGTTGACTGAAGGTACGCTGCAGTATCCGGTAAACGCCCGTCACGGCGCTTCCAAGGTATACATGCAGCCTGCTTCAGACGGTACCGGTGTGATTGCAGGCGGCGCGATGCGTGCTGTTCTGGAAGTCGCCGGTGTACAAAACGTATTGGCCAAGTGCTACGGCTCAACCAACCCGGTTAACGTCGTACGTGCAACCGTTAACGGTTTGGCCAAGATGCGTTCTCCTGAAGATGTGGCTGCCAAGCGTGGCAAGTCCGTCGAATACATTACGGAGTAACGGACATGGCTAAAGCTAAGACACTTAAGGTTCAGCTGTTCCGCAGCCCCATCGCGACTCAGCCCAAGCACAAGTTGTGCGTTCAGGGTCTGGGTTTGAAGAAGGTGGGCCAGGTCCGTGAACTGGAAGATACAGCGTCCGTTCGCGGCATGATCAACAAAGTGAACTATATGGTTCGCGTAGTTGAGGGTGAGTAATATGTTTCTTAATACATTGAGCCCTGCAGAGGGTTCTACCACCGCTCCCAAGCGGGTTGGCCGTGGTATCGGCTCTGGTCTGGGTAAGACCGGTGGCCGGGGTCACAAGGGTCAGAAGTCTCGTTCAGGCGGTTCTGTCAAGCCAGGTTTCGAAGGCGGCCAGATGCCTTTGCAGCGTCGCTTGCCGAAATTTGGTTTTACCTCTCGTCAGGCACCATTTGTCGCTGAGATTCGTCTGCACGAACTTGTTAAGGCCGGTGTCGAGGTAGTAGATCTCGCCGCCTTGAAAAAAGCCGATATCATCGGTGAAAAAATCAAGCGGGCGCGTGTCATCCTGTCCGGTGAAATCAGTCAGGCCGTTACGGTCAAGGGTCTGAAGGTCACCAAGGGTGCAAAGGCAGCCATTGAAGCTGCGGGCGGAAAGGTAGAGGAATAA
The DNA here is from genome assembly GCF_040881935.1 of Saccharospirillum sp. Taxonomy (NCBI): domain Bacteria; kingdom Pseudomonadati; phylum Pseudomonadota; class Gammaproteobacteria; order Oceanospirillales; family Saccharospirillaceae; genus Saccharospirillum; species Saccharospirillum sp. The sequence continues at coordinate 30,819 of NZ_JBBECH010000096.1, forward strand.
TTCTCCATGACCAGACAAGGACTACCGGCCGGGTCGCAAGGGGGGCTGGGCGAGCTTTGGACTCGCCTTCGCTTCCTCCTGTTAGCGCTCCTGGTCTACCGTATCGGTGCACACATTCCAGTTCCGGGTATTAACCCGGACAGTCTGTCTGCATTGTTCGAGCGTAACCGTGACACCATCCTGAGCATGTTTAACATGTTCTCCGGTGGCGCACTGGAACGTATGAGTATCTTCGCACTTGGCATTATGCCGTATATTTCCGCGTCGATTATCATGCAGCTCCTGACGGTCGTGAGTCCCCATCTGGAACAGCTCAAGAAGGAAGGTGAAGCTGGTCGTCGCAAGATGAGCCAGTACACCCGATACGGCACGCTGGTGCTGGCTATTATCCAGTCTTTCGCCCTCTCGGCGGGTCTGGCCAGCCAGAACATAGCGTTCGATACTGGTCCGTCATTTTACTTTGTTGCTGTAGTCACACTGACTTGCGGCACTATGTTCATGATGTGGCTGGGTGAACAGATCACCGAACGCGGTATTGGTAATGGTATCTCCATGCTGATTTTCGCGGGTATTGTAGCGGGCTTGCCCGGTGCAATCGGCCAGAGCTTTGAGAGTGCCCGTCAGGGTGAACTCAGCATTATTGCTCTGTTGTTGATCGGTCTGGTAGCGGTGGCTGTGGTCGCGTTCATTGTCTTTATTGAGCGAGGCCAGCGCCGGATCACCATCAATTACGCCAAGCGTCAGCAAGGTCGTAAGGTGTTCCAGGCACAAAGCAGTCATTTGCCACTGAAGATCAACATGGCCGGTGTGATTCCGCCCATCTTTGCGTCCAGTCTCTTGCTGTTCCCGGCTTCGCTGGGTAACTGGTTTGGCAGTGGCGACGGTATGGGTTGGATGCAGGATATTGCTCTGCTGCTCAGCCCGGGCCAGCCGCTGTACATTCTGCTGTTCGCATTCGCAGTCGTCTTCTTCTGCTATTTCTACACAGCAGTAACCTTCAATCCGAAGGATGTGGCTGAAAACCTGAAGCGTTCCGGTGCCTTTATACCGGGGATACGCCCAGGTGAGCAGACCTCCCGTTATATTGACGGGGTCTCTGCACGGCTGACCTTCTTTGGTGCGATGTACATTACCGCTGTGTCCTTGCTGCCCCAGGCCCTGGTGATAGCTGCCAACGTACCGTTTTACTTTGGTGGCACGTCGCTGTTGATCGTGGTGGTGGTTGTGATGGACTTTATGGCTCAGGTGCAAAGTCACTTGATGTCCCACCAGTATTCCTCAGTGATGAAAAAAGCCAATCTGAAGTCGATTGGCAACAACTGAAGAGACTGAGTGATTACCAGTTATTGGAGTGAAGCATGAAAGTACGTGCGTCAGTCAAGAAAATGTGCCGTAACTGCAAGATTATCCGCCGTAACGGTGCTGTTCGTGTGATCTGCACGGATCCCAAGCACAAGCAGCGCCAGGGTTAATTGCAATCGGTTGGTTAGTGCCCGGGTAATACAGGTTGATTTTGTAAAGCCCAGGCGCTATCATCTCGCGCCCCTAAATTGGGGGTTCATTAATAGAGCCACACCGGCTCTATTAAACGTTTGATAACGGAGTAAGTTGAATGGCCCGTATAGCAGGCGTCAATATTCCTGACAACAAGCATGCGGTGATCTCGCTGACCTATATCTATGGTATTGGTCGCACCACTGCTTATGCCATCTGTACATCGGTTGGGGTTGAACCTACGGCTAAAGTGAAGGATTTGTCTGACGAGAAGCTGGATGAGATCCGTACAGAAGTCGGCAAGTACACTGTAGAAGGTGACTTGCGTCGTGAAATTCAGATGAACATCAAGCGGTTGATGGATCTGGGTTGCTACCGTGGTATCCGCCACCGTCGTAACCTGCCTTTGCGTGGCCAGCGTACGAAGACGAACGCCCGCACTCGTAAAGGTCCGAAGAAGCCTATTAGACGCTAACATCGTTTGAAGGTCGCTTGAATCAGGTCTTTTGACCAGAGTATTGATAACAGTTTTTGCATAGGAAATCGAAGATGGCAAAGCCAGGTACGAACCGGTCGCGCAAAAAGGTGAAAAAGCAGGTCGCTGATGGCATTGCGCACATCCACGCGTCCTTTAACAACACCATTGTGACCATTACGGACCGCCAAGGAAACGCCCTGAGCTGGGCAACTTCCGGTGGCTCCGGTTTCCGTGGATCTCGTAAGAGCACTCCTTTTGCAGCCCAGGTCGCCGCTGAGCGAGCCGGTGTTGCAGCACAGGAATATGGTCTGAAGAACTTGGATGTCGAGGTGAAAGGCCCCGGTCCAGGTCGCGAATCTGCGGTACGAGCATTGAACGCGTGTGGCTATCGAATCAGCAACATTACCGATGTGACACCCATCCCTCACAACGGTTGCCGCCCGCCCAAGAAGCGCCGCGTGTAATAAAGGAGACAGAGTTTAATGGCACGTTATATTGGTCCTAAGTGTAAGCTGTCTCGTCGTGAAGGCACAGATCTGTTCCTGAAGAGCGGAGTTCGTTCACTCGACTCCAAGTGCAAAGCAGAAACAATTCCTGGTGTACACGGTGCACGTCGCGGTCGTTTGTCAGATTATGGCGTACAGCTGCGCGAGAAGCAGAAAGTCCGTCGCATGTATGGTGTTCTGGAAAAGCAGTTCCGTAACTACTACAAAGCGGCTGCCCGTCTGAAGGGTGCAACCGGTGAAAACCTGCTGCAACTTCTTGAAACCCGTCTGGATAACGTAGTGTACCGCATGGGCTTTGGCGCAACTCGCTCCGAATCCCGTCAACTGGTCGCTCACAAAGCCATTCTGGTTAACGGTGAAACCGTCAACATTGCGTCCTACCAGGTACAGCCGGGTGACGTCGTGGCGATTCGCGAAAAGAGCAAGACCCAGCTGCGCATTCAAAGCTCGCTGGATATCTCTGCTCAGCGTTCGCCCGTCTCCTGGGTTGAAGTTGATGCCAAGAAGATGGAAGGCAAGTTCGTGTCCAAACCCGAACGTGCTGACCTGAGTCAGGAAATCAACGAAAACCTGATCGTGGAATTGTACTCCAAGTAATCTCACTGCAAATAGGGGCATCTATGCAGCGTTCAGCCAACGACTTTTTGACGCCACGTCATATCGATGTGCAGGAAATCAGCGCCAATCGGGCCAAGATCACGCTCGAGCCGCTTGAGCGTGGTTTTGGTCACACTCTGGGCAACGCGCTGCGTCGTATCCTGCTGTCGTCCATGCCTGGCGCCGCAATCACCGACGTTGAAATCGACGGTGTATTGCATGAGTACAGCACCATCGAGGGCGTGCAGGAAGACGTACAGGAAATCCTGCTCAACCTGAAAGACGTCGCTGTCAAACTGTTCGACCGCGAAGAAGTGACCCTGACGCTGAAGAAGAAAGGCGCGGGTAACCTGACTGCGGGCGATATTCAGTTGGATCACGGCGTTGAAGTCGCCAATCCGGATCACATCATTGCCCATATGGGCAGCAATGCGGATGTGAGCATGACGCTGCGTGTAACCACTGGCCGTGGTTATGTCCCTGCGGAATCCCGCAGCAGTGGTGAAGACGAGAGTAAACCCATCGGTAGACTGCAGTTGGATGCTACCTACAGCCCGGTCGTTCGGGTTGCCTACAACGTCGATGCGGCGCGTGTAGAGCAGCGTACAGACCTGGATAAGCTGGTGATTGAACTGGAAACAAAAGGCACTCTGGATCCTGAAGAAGCGATCCGTCGTGCAGCCACTATTCTGCAACAGCAGGTAGCGGCCTTTGTAGACCTGGATCACCACGCTGAAAGCGAGCCGGAAAAGGAAGAAGACAAAATCGATCCTATCCTGCTGCGTCCGGTCGACGATCTGGAACTGACAGTGCGTTCGGCTAACTGTTTGAAAGCAGAGAACATTTACTACATCGGTGACCTGATCCAGCGCACTGAAGTAGAACTGCTGAAGACACCGAACCTCGGCAAGAAATCTTTGACTGAAATCAAAGACGTTCTGGCATCCAAGGGTCTTTCTCTGGGCATGGTCCTCGAGAACTGGCCACCTGCAAGTTTGAAGAATGACGATAAGGTTCTTTCGTAACCTTATGTCCGGCTGGTAAGGAATGTAACAATGCGTCATCGTAAAATTGGTCGTCACTTTAACCGTACCAGTGCTCACCGCAAGGCCATGTTCCAAAACATGTGCAATTCTTTGTTTGAGCACGAAGTGATCAAAACGACCTTGCCGAAGGCAAAAGAGCTGCGTCGTTTCGCAGAGCCCCTGATTACACTGGCCAAGGAAGACTCCGTGGCCAACCGTCGTCTGGCGTTTGATCGTACGCGCTCTCCGGTTGCTGTAGGTAAGTTATTTAATGAATTGGGTCCTCGCTATCAGGCTCGCCCGGGTGGTTACCTGCGTGTGCTGAAATGTGGCTTCCGTGCCGGTGATAACGCGCCTATGGCGATTGTTGAACTGGTAGACCGTCCAGTAGACGGCGAAGTGGTCGACGAGGCTTCCTAAGCCCCGCTGTAAACCACGGAAAAGACCCCAAAAACCGCCCTCGGGCGGTTTTTTTGTGCGTGGACGGTAGGGTCAGCATCGGTGGAGTGTCATGAGTCCGCTGTAAATCCAGGTGGAAGCCCAGCAGAACAGCACACCGATCCGGGCTGTTCTCCGTGAGCATTGCCAAAGGTAGTAAAAACGGTAGGCTCATGGCTTATTAAAACAACAGACAGAGCCAAGCTATGACTGTGCTATTTACGCCTTCGGCCAAACAAAAGTCCCAATCTCAAATGGGGGCCTTTGCCGCCCAGCTAAAACGCAAATACGCGATAGAATTCGATGACTACCAGGCGTTGCAGCAGTGGTCGGTACAGAACCTGACCACGTTCTGGCGCGAACTGTGGGATTTTACCGGTGTGCAGGGGACTCTGGGGAAGACTGTACTCGATCTGCCGAAAATGCCTGGCGCGCGCTGGTTTCCCGAGGCCCGTCTGAATTTCAGCACAAATCTGCTGCATGCCGGCCGCGATGCGGATACCGCCCTGGTCGCGGTCTCTGAATCCCGTCCAGAGCACCGTTATAGCTATGCCGAATTGCGCCAGGTTGTGACCCGTATGGCTGGTTTTCTGAAACATGAGTGCGGCGTAGAACCTGGTGACCGGGTGGCGGCTTACCTCGGTAATACCCCAGAAGCGATTATTGGGATGCTGGCTGCGAGCCGTATTGGCGCAGTCTGGACCTCGGCGTCGCCCGACTTTGGTTATGAGGGCGTACTTGACCGCTTTGGTCAGGTCGAACCCAAGGTGGTGATCGCCGGAAACGGTTATGGCTATGGCGGCAAGGCCGTTGAGCGTACGTGTGTCGTCAAAAGCCTGCAGACGGCTCTGCCAACGGTAAAACAGTGGATCCAGGTAGATACGCTGCCCAGTGCGGACATTATCGACGGCGCCTGGCAGTGGGCAGATCTGGTCAGTCGTGATTGGCCTGAGGCACCGGCGCTGGAACTGCCATTTGATCATCCCCTGTATATACTCTATTCCTCGGGGACCACCGGCAAGCCCAAGTGCATTGTACACGGGGCCGGAGGCACGCTATTGCAACATGCCAAAGAGCTGCGGCTGCATGGCGATATTTCGCAGGACTCAGTGTTTTTCTACTTCACCACTACCGGCTGGATGATGTGGAACTGGCTCGCTTCGGGTCTGTTAACCGGCGCGACTCTGGTGCTGTTCGACGGCAACCCCATGTATCCCCGGTCCGATGTACTGTGGCAGCTGGCGGATAAGTTGGGCATTACCCACTTTGGCACCAGTGCCAAGTACCTGTCTGCCTGTCGAAAACAAAGCCTGGAACCCGGCAAAACCCACAACCTGAGCCCCCTGACGACGGTCTTTTCGACCGGATCACCGCTGGCCCCGGAAGACTACGACTGGGTTTATTCAGCGTTGAAACCGGATGTGATGTTGCAGTCCATCTCAGGCGGTACCGATATCGTGTCCTGCTTCGTTGGCGGGAACCCCTGGTCGCCGGTCGTGCGCGGTAAGATCCAGGGTGCAAACCTGGGCATGGATGTACAGGCCTGGAACGAGGCGGGGGAGAGGGTCATTAATCAGCGGGGCGAGCTGGTGTGTGCTCAGCCCGCGCCGTGCATGCCCATAGGTTTTTGGAATGACCCCGACGACGCGCGATACCGCGCTGCGTACTTTGAACGCTTTGATGGTGTCTGGGCGCACGGTGATTTTATCGAATTTGACGACGCTGACCAGGCGGTGATTCACGGGCGCAGCGACACCACTCTGAACCCCGGTGGGGTACGTATTGGCACGGCAGAAATCTATCGTCAGGTTGAGACACTGACGGAAATAGCAGACTCTCTGGTGGTCGGGCAGGCCGTCGACGGTGACGTCAAGGTCATTCTGTTCGTGCAATTGCCTGAAGGTCAGCAACTGGACAAGGCACTGACCGGCCGCATTCGCCAGCGCATTCGCGAGAACACCACCCCGCGTCACGTTCCTGCCGACATCGTCCAGGTGCCAGCCATCCCCTACACCCGTTCCGGCAAAAAAGTCGAACTCGCCGTCACCCAGATACTGCGCGGCGAAGAGCCCGCCAATCTGACCGCTCTGGCAAATCCGGAATCCCTGGAGGCTTATCGGGATTATCAGGCCAGAGGGTAGTTCTGGGAGGTTTAATAGCCTGCCAGTGGACTGTGGTTGCTCTGAGTTGGGTGCTTGTCGTTCGTGCTGCCCGGCAGCCACCACTCAGCATGTAGCCTGTGCCCAATTCTTTAAGTGTAAGCTCCCTGATGGGTCAATTGAACATTGTGTGACGCTCAAAGGGGTTTGACTTAAGTTTGGCGGCGTAAGTGTAGGCTGCCGGGTGAGTCTATCCGGGGAAGTCCACAGCATGGATGCTGTGGTCTAGGCCCCATGGACGGGTCTACGCCGACCCCGGATAGACTCACCCGGTGGCCGAAACGGACTCTTGGCTCATAATCGAAAGAAACCACAGGCCATCCTTGCCCCAATAGTCGCGCTATATGACACCGAGGGTAGCGCGGATGGCTACTTTGAAGGTTGTGCTTTTCCTCCCGGTTTATCGGCTTATAGTGGCTCCCGTCAGCCGACATACGGCTGTTAGCCAAGAAGTAAAACAACAGCAAAAGGTTAGAGCAGGGAGGGATTCACTGTGACGCATTCTGCCATTTCTACCGTCTTTGAATACATTAATACGCACCCTGGGTATCGAGCGAACATGGGTGTTATTGTTTCGCAACAGGCTCAGCAAACGGTTCTGTGCTGGGGCGCAGTGAGTGATGAGGATGCCAGCTATGTGCCCGATCTGTCGTATTACCGGATTCGCTGGCCCGATGCCGAGTGGATGCCCTTGTCTGAACAGCAAGCGCAATGGTTTGACCAGGCTTACGATCGACGTGATCACGATGCCTCGTCCCGGCCGAAATCCGGAACGTCTCGCTCCCTGATGTAATAACCCGCCTGAGGCATTTCTCCCAGTCCTCTCGCCGGTGGAGGTCATCACCGGTAAGGCATCCGACTGTTCGATGGATTGGGTGACGGAGAACCCGTCTGGTTCTCTGAGTACTCCTCGACATTTGGCCCTCTAAGGGGCCCTTTTTTTGTCTGGTTCACGGGTTGCCCGCGCTGGTCTGTTAAGTGTATGGATCGCAGCGGCTGAGCAGCACCAGCGAGTGGGGTTTCAGCTCATAGTCGCGTTTGATGCGTTCAGTTTGTTCCGGTCTTAAGCCGTCGTTTTGCGCGGTATCGAACTCTACCTTCCAGCCCGAGTGCGGGTTGGCCGGTAGCGTAAAGGTGCAGGCGTGGCCACCGCTGTTCAGCATCACCAGATAGTATTCTTCACACTGATGCAGGTTGATTGCCGGATTGCGTATGTCGGTCGACAACAGGATGCCCAGGCAACGGGTGTGGGGGTTCTGCCAGTCGCGAATTTCCATGGCGTAGCCATCGTTGCGGTACCAGTGGACGGCGTCGGTGGTAACGGGAGCATCGGAATGCGCTGGCGCATCAAACACCAGGTTGCGAAACAGAGTGCTCGACCGTCGAATGTCGATGCACTGGGCAATAAAGCGCTGAAAAGGTCCGTCTTTTTGATCCCAGTGAACCCAGCTGATGTCGTTGTCCTGGCAGTAGGCGTTATTGTTTCCCTGCTGGGTGCGGTTCAGTTCGTCACCGCCGAGCAGATGCACAGCGCCCTGTGATAACAGCAGTGTCGCCAGCATATTGCGCTTGATCTGTTGGCGATGACGGGCAATGTTGTCGTCTCCGGTTTCGCCTTCTTTGCCCCAGTTAAAGCTCAGGTTGTTACCATGACCGTCGAGGTTGCGTTCCTGGTTGGCTGCGTTGTGTCGATCGTTGTAGGACACCAGGTCGTGCAGGGTGAAACCATCGTGGTAGGTCACATAGTTCAAACTGGTCGAGCTTGAGTGAGTGCTTTTGTTGAGCACGTCACGCGAACCCATCAGAACATTGGCCAGTTCCGGCATAACACCCATGTCCGCACGCCAGAAGCGTCTCAGGGTGTCGCGAAAGCGATCGTTGCATTCGTACCAGTTGTTAGGGAACTGGCCTAATTGATAACCCCCCCGGCCGATGTCCCAGGGTTCGGCAATCAGTTTCGAATGGCGAATTACCGGGTCCTGATTGCAGGCCATAAAAAACGCCGCCCGGCTGGAGAAATCCCATTCCTCACGGCCGAGCGCCGCCGCCAGATCAAAGCGGAAGCCGTCAACCCGGTAGGTTTGCAACCAGTGGCGCAGACTGTCCATCACCAGTTGCAGGGTGATTTCTTCGTGCAGATTGACGCTGTTGCCGCAGCCGGTGTTGTCGATGAAATGACTGAAATCTTCGTGTTTATGCCGGTAAAACCAGGGGCCGTGGAGTCCTTTTTGGCTAAGACAGGGGCCAAGCAAATCGGACTCGGCAGTGTGGTTGTACACCACATCCATAATTACTTCGATACCAGCCTGGTGCAGCGCACGCACCAGCGTTTTGAATTCGATGACGGCATCGTCGATGGCGTAGCGCGGGTCGGGTGCGAAAAAAGACACCGGGTTGTAGCCCCAATAATTGGTCAGCCCCAGGTTGGGTAGGCGTGGCTCGCTCATAAAGGCGAAACAGGGCATCAGTTGCACCGCAGTTACGCCCAGCGATTGCAGGTGTGCCACGCTTGCTTCGTGGGCGAAGCCGAGGTAGGTGCCGCGCAAATTCTCGGGCACATCCGGATTTAACTGGCTGAAGCCTTTGACATGGGCTTCATAGATGACGGTATCTGGCCAGGGCGTTTGCGGTGCCCGGCTGTCTTGCCAGTCGAAGTCATCTGGTATCGGTGTCAGGCCTTTGGGTACGTGCGCGGCGCTGTCCAAAGGGCAGGGCTTCAGGCAGGTTAGATCGCTGGCATCGTGGGCATAGAGGCTGCGGTGGGGTTCAAACGGACTCGACAGAGCCACGGCGTAAGGGTCTAGCAATAGTTTATTTGGGTTGAACAGGGCGCCCCGGCTGGGTTTGAAATCGCCATCGGCACGAAAGCCGTAGCGTGTTCGTGGTGGCAGAGCGGGGAGATAGCCGTGCCATACATCACCCGTGCGATGCAACAGTAACTCCTCTCCCATCGGCTGATCCCGGTCGTCAAAGAGGCACAGCTGCAGTCGGTTTGCCTGGGGGCTGAAGACCGCAAAATTACAGCCGCTGTCTCGTAAATGGGCACCCAGTGGATGGGGATGCCCGGGTTCAAGCCGCAAGTCTGTTGCGGGTTCTGAGCTCGGCATGAAAGACCTCGTGGAGAATGGGCGACTAGAGTATGCGCCAATGGGCCGCAGACTGAAATCACTCGCTCAGAGTCTCTGTTTGTGGCTCAGTGTCACTCAGACTTCAGTTTCAAAAACATCGCACCCAGGGGTGGCACGGTCAGCCGCAGGTGCTGCGCCTGGCCATCGGCCTGGCCGGGTTCGGTAGACAGCCGGGTGGCGGTCGGGAAGTTGCTGCCGCCGTAGTATTCGGAATCGCTGTTCAGCACTACTTCGTACGTGCCGGGTATTGGCGCACCTAGTACATAGTCTTCGCGGGGCATGGGGGTGAAGTTGACCACCATCAGCATCAGGCCTTCACCATCCAGTGAACTGCGGAACAGACTGAGGACGCTGGCTTCGGCATCGCCGGAGTTGATCCAGCCGAAGCCTTCGGCTTCACAGTCGCTTTCATACAAGGCTGGCTCAGTGCGGTAGAGCTTGTTCAGATCCCGGAACAGCGCCTGGATGCCACGGTGACGTGGGTATTGCAGCAGACCCCAGTCGAGCTGGGCGCGGTAGTTCCACTCCAGAGTCTGGCCAAATTCGTTGCCCATAAAATTCAGCTTTTTGCCGGGGTGGGCAAACATGTAGCTGTAATAGGCGCGCAGATTGGCGGCTTGTTGCCATTCGTCACCCGGCATCCGGGTCATCACTGTGCCTTTGCCGTGCACCACTTCATCGTGCGACAGCGGCAGTACAAAGTTTTCGTTGAAGGCGTAGACACCGGAGAACGTTAGGGTGTCGTGGTGGTATTTGCGATACACCGGGTCCTGTTTCATGTAGCTCAGCGTGTCGTGCATCCAGCCCATGTTCCATTTGAACCCAAAGCCCAGACCGCCAGCAAACACCGGTCGGGAGACACCATCGAAGGCGGTGGATTCCTCGGCGATGGTGTAGCAGTTCGGGAAGCGGCCATAGACGGTTTCGTTAAACCGACGCACGAAGGCGATGGCTTCGTAGTTGTGGTTGCCGCCATCGACGTTAGGGGTCCATTCGCCTTCTTCGCGTGAATAGTCGAGGTACAGCATCGAGGCGACCGCATCGACCCGCAGGCCGTCGACGTGAAACTCTTCCAGCCAGATCAGAGCGGACGACACCAGAAAATCACAGACGGTGTAACGGCCAAAATCGTAAATGTAGGAATCCCAGTCCGGATGCCAGCCGCGCTGGGGGTCGGCATACTCATAGAGCGGCGTGCCGTCAAAGCGGGCCAGACCATGTTCGTCGGCCGGAAAGTGGGCTGGTACCCAGTCGACGATGACGGCAATGCCGTTTTGGTGGCACTGGTCGATCAGATATTTGAATTCATCCGGGGTGCCGAAGCGGCTGGTCGGTGCAAACAGCCCGATTGGCTGGTAGCCCCAGCTGCCATCGTAGGGGTATTCGGAGACCGGCATCAGTTCAAGATGAGTGAATTCCATGTCGAGCAGGTAGGGAATCAGCTCGTCGGCCAGATCGTGGTAGTTAAGCGGCTGGCCATCCCGGGTTTTCCAGGAACCGGCGTGCAGTTCATAAATGCTCATTGGCTCATGCCGCGGGTCGCTGGCCGGTCGTTTCTGCCAGGCCTGATCCTGCCATTGGTAGGCGCGATGATCGATGACGATGGAGTTAAAATCCGGATATTGGGTAATGCCAAAGGCATAAGGGTCGCATTTGTGCGGAAGCAGGTGTTCGCGCGCGTCTTTTAATTCGAATTTGTAGGCATCGCCAGCCTGAATGTGCGGTACAAATAACCGCCAGATGCCATCGTGATGGCTGGTCATCGGGTGGCGTCGGCCATCCCAGTTGTTGAAACCCCCAATCACACTGACGCTACGCGCATTGGGGGCATAAACGGCAAAGCGAACGCCGGAAACCTCGGTGCCGTTCAGTTTGGTCGAACACAACTGGGCGCCCATGGTCTTATAAAGGGTCGCTGAATCGCAGGGCATGTCTTCAAAGGTGCGTTCAACACACTGGTAAGCGTCGATAGCGTCCCATTCATGGCCGCCTTTACCCTGAATATGTAACTGATAGGTGGGTCGTTTTTTTTGCGTAAGGGTCAGTTCAAAGACATCACTGTCGGGCCAGCGACTGAAACGACCGAGGGACTTACCCGTTGCCAAATCACGGGCTTCCAGTTGCTCGGCATCGGGTTGATATACCCGGATGAGCCAGCCAGCGTCGGTTTCCAATACGCCCAAATGATCGAAGGGTCGGGCTTCCAGTGCTTGCTGTAAACGGTCGACGAGTTCCCGGTCGGGTTGAATCATAGTAATTACACTGCCTTGTCGTCTGGTCGAGTGGCCTGTCAGGTCGGCCTGTTCTGGCTGGAACAGACGACCTCTGTTTTTATTTGGTCAGTTCTTGGTCGGACTTGATTACCAGTGTAGTCCGAAGCGATCTGCTTTGCAGCGCTGCTGCGTTGGGGTATTACGGCTGATTCGTGACACTACCCGCCCAGCGTCAGACTTATGGTTGGTACCCAGTCGGCTTGTTCCGGTTGGTAGTACACTGATGCGGTTGGCACCAGTCGCAACCTGCTATTGCGCAGAACATTGGAAGGTGCACTCAGTTGAACACCGTAGGCGCTTCGCTGTTCTTCGTCACGGTATTGTACCTGGGCGTCGAACGCCAGTGTGAGGCTGCGCAGGTAGAGTAATCGGCCGAGGGCTGCATCCACAGGCCCGAGACTAAACTGGTAGTTGGCGCGGCTGGTGGCCATGTCACGCGTTACCGGGGCTGGGTCAAAAACAATGGAGGCTGGTATGCGGCTGCTGCCGGTAAAGTCTGCGTCGCGCCGTTGCCACTGGCCCGAGATGCTGAAGTGATGATTGTCGGCAAGGCCAGGGATTTGCACAGAGTTGCTCAGAGCGAGCTGGTGGCCACCGGTGTCCAGTTGGGTGTCGAGCAGAGCGGCCGGTGCCATGGCAATGGGAGCCTGCAGATCACGTGGTGCCGCCTGGTGAGTCCAGTAGCCTGAGAGCCCGGCTTCAATGAAGCTGGCCTCGGCTGAGGCATTCGAATTGTGCGTGATGCCCAGGCTTGGTTCCAGGCCCACCCGGGCAACGCCCCGGGTTTGCTGTAACGGTATGGAAAGCGCCAGCCGGGTTTCGGTATCGATCCGGGTCAGGTCGCTGTCGGGTTGCTGGTTTACTGAAAAAGAAACGACCGGCCAATAGCGACGCCAGTCGAGGGCCAGAGAACCGGTGGGGGTGTCTGCCTCCCGGTTATAGCCCAGGCGGATGGTAGTGCTCAGGGTATTCATCAGGTTGGTGTTGTACAGGTTAAGGGAGATGGCCTGGTTATCGGCGCTTAGCAGCCAGCTGTTAGGCAGCCAGTCGCCGGGTGCTTGGCGAAACCGTTTGGCTGGGCCTGCGTCAACTTGAAGGGATTCTACCGGCTGCGCCAGTGGGGCGATGTCAGGTTCCTGTGGTGCGACGTCAGCTTCGGCAACCCAGTGCGCTTGCGGTGGTGAATCGCCACTCCAGGGGTGCTCAATTAGCGCGTGGCCATTGGCCTGGTAATCGGTGCTGAGCAAGCGCTGCTGGCCTTCATCCCATACGATAAAGTAGTTTCCGAAAGGTCGCCGGCTGATGCGATAGCGCGCGCCGCTGTTCGGATCCAGGGCCCAGAGGCTGTCGATGCCGCCGCGATCGCTGGTGTACAGTACCCAGTCGTTGGCCTGCACAGGGGAGCGCCAGGTTTCACCCTGAACCGGCTCGGTCAGGGCGCGTAACTGACCCGTCTGACTGGACCACTGCATCAGTTGGGTGCCAGCCTCAGTCAGCAGTGCAAACACCCAGTCACCCTCGTCGTTGGCCGACATATCAAACGCCAGGCTGCGTTTTGGCAGGGTGATTTGGCGCAGGCTCTGGCCATCCGGGCTCAGCCAGTCCAGCTGACTGCTGCGGTCCATACTAAAACGGTGCGCGAGCAGGTGGCCGGTTTTAGCCTGGCCAGCCGAGGTGATATCGCCCAGGTCGGTTAACGGGTACCGCTTCTGCTGCTCAATGTCGTAACAAAACAGGTCACGTGTTACCTCGCGATTAAAGCGCGGATGCTCCCGACCCTCTGCCCAGCAAAAACGTTGATTGGCATAGCTGACGGTTTTTTGTTTGGCAGTTCCGGTGTAGCCCGCTGCGACGGCTGCGGGCAGCGTAGCCACACGGTATTTTTTACCCTGCGACAGAACCATCAGGTGGCTACCCGTTTTCACATCCATCTCCACCGCCAGTACCGAGTCTTCGTCGATGGCGACCGGATACAGGCTTTGCCAGTGATCTGCCTCTGGTTCCCACAGCGGCGTAACCGGAGTGATGTCGAGCGCATCGACGGTGCTTTGCCAGCGCTGGTGCAGTTCATCCCAGACGGTGTGATAGGTCTGGCTCAGATTTTTCCCGGTCAGGGCGTGAATGCGACCATCGAAGGTGAAGCCTGCACCGGGCTCGGCTACTCCGCCGAGTGCCTGGTCCAGAATCAGCGAGCCGTGTTCGCGACGCAGATAACTGGTCATCAGATAGCCGAAATCGTAGGGGCTGACCCGGGGGTATTGTTCAAAGCCGGTGCCGAGCATCGCCCGGTCGTAGGAATAACGTTGCCCGGTCAGTTCGTGGGTGCGCAGCCATAAATCGAACGCGGCGACGCGGCCCCGGCCACCCTGGGTGAGCCGGGTTTCCTCGGCGACGGCATCACCCTCGAGCAACCAGTTCGGGTAGAACAGCAGCACGATGGCCATGGGGCCGTTCTCACCCGCCAGTATCTGGGCGACCCGTCCGGTGGTGGTATCCAGCGGTTGGGCATACTGCACCAGATGGCGCCCCTCATGCACCGTCAGCATATCAAGCCATTCCAGACCGCCCAGTGGTGCTGGTTGATTGTAAAAAACCGATTGAATGGGGTCACTGCGCACATAACCGTTGGCGGTTAGCGTTGCAGCGGAGAGCACAATAGGAATACGGCGGGGCGGCCGGTGCATGGGCATCGATTCAGCAAGTGCCGGCCAGTAAGTGGCTAGCCGGTCGGCCACATAACGCGCTTCGGTTTCAAGGCCATCCGGATAGACGATGTCGAACCCGGTGATTGATAGCTGCTGCCAGTCCCGGCCGGGCCGGTCCTGATCATTGGCGTGAACCGGCGAAGTAATACTTCCGGTAATAGCTACGATAAACACTGCAATAACGCGAAAAGACACAGCCGATCCCTTTCATTATTCCCGGATTTGGGCAGAAAGGGGCAGTGTAAAAGATTATCCGGAAGGATGCCCGGCTCCGTTACCGCCACCCGCCGCTAGTTCTCCCAGGCGAACTCCGAACTATCAGGCAGCCTGGCGCAGGGCCGCGATGCGGTCATCCAGGCTGGGGTGTGAGGCAAACAGCTCTTTGCGCTTGCCTTTGATGCCGAAAGCTATCAATTGGCCGTCCAATTGGGAATCCTGGCCGGTTTTCAACCGCTCCAACGCCGCAATCATCTTCGGCGCACCAACCAGAGAGGCTGAACCGGCGTCGGCCCGGTATTCCCTCTGACGCGAGAACCACATAGCGATAATGCTGGCAAGCACGCCAAAGACCATTTCCATCACCATCACCACGGCAAAGTAGCTGAAGAACCCCAAGCCCTGGCCATTGTCGTTGCCCCGGGCGATAGCGTTGTTGATGATTTGCGCCACGATGCGCGCAAAGAAAATCACAAAGGTGTTCAGCACGCCCTGAACCAGCGCCATGGTCACCATATCGCCGTTGGCGATGTGCGAAATCTCGTGCGCCAGCACGGCTTCGGCTTCATCCCGGTTCATGGTGCGCATTAACCCGACCGATACAGCCACCAGCGAGTTGTTCTTACTGGCACCGGTGGCAAAGGCATTGGCTTCAGGCGCCGGGAACACAGCCACCTCGGGCATGCCGATGTTGGCTTGCTTGGCCAGACGCGCCACGGTCTCCATCAGCCATTGTTCTTCGGCATTGCGCGGTTTTTCAATCACCTGGGCGCCGGTAGCACGCTTGGCCATCCACTTTGAAAGCATCAGCGAGATAAAGCTGCCACCCATACCAAAGGCAAAGGCGAGTACCAGATAGAAGCCTGTATTGCCGAGCTGAACCCCAAAAGCGGGCAGAATAACGTTTATAAAGACGCCCAGTACCACGATGATGGCCAGGTTCGTCCCGAGGAAAAGCATAATGCGCTGCATAACAACACCTCTGAAAAAGTTAACGCTATTATGGGGCCAGCGGCGGCGCTGGCAAGTACCAGCGCGTTCAAAAGAGGTGTGGCAGAGGGTGTGCCAGATTTTAATATTAATATAAAGCAGGGAGTTACAGAATTTTTGCG
Source organism: Saccharospirillum sp. (assembly GCF_040881935.1). NCBI lineage: Bacteria > Pseudomonadati > Pseudomonadota > Gammaproteobacteria > Oceanospirillales > Saccharospirillaceae > Saccharospirillum > Saccharospirillum sp. Next base: position 46,950 of record NZ_JBBECH010000096.1, read on the forward strand.
CGAACTCATTCCTGATCAACACCGTTATGGGTGTCTCCAATTGCAGACAAGTTTGAGGGGGTATTATAAAATATCAGTCAGTTAAAGTGTCTTCGAACGGAGACGGACATCCAGAGCCTTAAGCACACCGCTAAACAGCGACGAGGTGATTTTCCAGCCAGTGTGATAATGCGGGCTCGGGTTGCCAGCAGCGTGCTGAATCCGGTCTAGAATGGCCACACCAGCAGAATTACCGGAATCGAAATAGCGACTACCAGCACCGACATGGGTAGCCCCAGCCGCCAGTAATCCCCAAACTTGTAACCGCCCGGTGCCATCACCAGCATGTTGGATTGATGACCAATGGGTGTTAGAAAGGCGCAGGAAGCCGCAATTGCGACAGCCATCAGCATCGGATCGGGTGACACGTTCATGCCTGCGGCGAGCTTGATGGCGACTGGAGCAGCAAGCACGGCCGCGGCGGCGTTGTTGATAATGTTTGATAACAGCATGACCGCCAGCATCAATACCAGTAGAGTGGCGGCCGCTGGCATGGACTGACCCACTACCAGCAACCCATCGGCGATCAGCTGTGAGCCACCGGTGGTATCCAGCGCTTCCCCAATCGGGATCATCGCGGCCAGTAATATAATAATGGGCAGATCAATGCTGTCGTAAATTTCCCCCGGAGGCACCAGCCGAGTCAGTACCATGGCCAGCGCAGCCGTCACCAAGGCGACGGCTGCAGGTAGCAGTTCAAAGGCAATGCACCCCAATGCGATGGCAAACAGGCCACTGGCCATTAATACCTTGTTGGGTTTAGCCAGACGCAAACCGCGAGAGGCGAGAGGCAGGCACCCTAGCTCATTCAAGGCACCCTGAATGACCTTTTCATGAGCCTGAACCAGTAAAATATCCCCAGCCGCGAACCGGATCTCACCCAAACGCTGGCGCAAGCGCTGGCCCTGACGTGCCACCGCTAGAATATTCACACTGTGGCGTTCACGCAGCCCCAACGCCGACGCTGATTTGCCGTTCAGCGGTGAGCCCGATGTGACAATCGCTTCGCTGAGCGTTAGCTCGCCGTGCTTGTTTGGCTTTTTGATGGTTGAGCTGTTGTTATCCTCCTCTGATGTTGACAGGGCGGGTGCCGTTTTTTGGGCCGCTTGCGGCTCGGCTTCATCGGAGGAGTTGTCTTCAGAGGGTGTTTCGCTAACCAGAGCTAGCCCGGTGCTGTCGATCAGTGTTTTTAGGCTGTCGGAGTCAGCCTCGATCAGTAAGATGTCGTCGGCGTTCAATACCTTATAGATGGAGGGCATTTCCGTCTGTTGCTCATCGCGAACGAGACCGACCACCAGCACATCGGCTTCGTCCCGGACGGTTTCGATTAAATCGTGCAACGACCGGCCTACAAAATCGTTCTTCTCTGGCACGGTTAATTCAGTCAGGTAGGCGCTGACTTCAAACAATTCGTCACTGGTCGACTCTTCACGTTTGGGCGTCAGCCGCCAGCCAATCAAGGCGATAAACAGCACCCCAACGACCGTGACCGCGAGCCCAACCGGCAGAAAATCGAACATGCCAAAGGCGCTACCGTCGATCTCTCTGCGATAGGTGGCGATGATAATATTCGGCGGCGTACCGATCATCGTCAGGGTGCCGCCAAGCAGCGAACCGAATGCCAGCGGCATTAATAGGTACGAAGGTGACCGTCCATTCTGGCGAGCCATCCAGATGGCCACCGGCATAAACAGCGCCAGTGCACCCACGTTATTCATGAACCCCGAACACAGAGCAACGATTCCGGTCAGCGTTGCCACCTGCACCCAGGGTTTGTCACCAACCTGAGTCAACTTGCGAGCAATGGCATCTACCACACCGGCATTGAGCAACCCCCGGCTGATCACCAGCACGGCTGCCACGGTAACCACAGCCGGGTGACCCAGGCCGGAAAAAGCGGTTTCTGGCGGAATCAATCCGGCAATCGTCACCGTCAACAAAGCCGCCAGCGCCACTAAATCATAGCGCCACCGATTCCAGATAAAGAGCCCAAGTGTGGCGAGCAGAACGGCGAAGACGATGCCCTGATCCAGTGACATGAGGAGTCCTTGAGGAAATGCCAGTGATCAGACTACTGAATCGGTTTGGGAATAACCAGACTATTATGGCGGTGAGTATTGGGCGATAGTAAAGAGCCTTCCCTGGCCGAAACAGCCCGGATGTACAAGAGCCGAACATTCGCTTGCAATTGGGTGATCCGGCCATTTGGCAAGTCTGGTCAATGGTTCAATATAGTTTTTTTCATTTGATATGGCCGTTTGTGAATCCATATCCCGGGAAGTGGAGTATACGTAGAGCGTCTGTGCAGATATTTCACGAGGACCCCCCATGAGAATTCAGGCACCCAGAGCCATTATCGACTTCCACAAGAACGACATTTACGGTAATCCCATCCAACTGAGCCAGCTCAAGGGCAAAAAAGTGATCTTGTGTTTCTTTCGGGATGCAGCCTGTCCATTCTGTAACTTTCGGGTGTATGAGCTGACCCATCGGTACAAAGCCTGGCAGAAGCAGAATGTGGAAGTCATTGCGGTGTTCAGTTCTACGGACGAGGAGGTCCGTCATTTTGTGGGCCGTCACTCGCGACCGTTCAGGATGGTGGCCGATCCGGATCTTGAGATTTACAACAGTTACGGCGTTGAGCATTCGAGCTTCGCGCTGGTTAAGGCACTGTTGTTCAAGTTACCCCGCATTTTCATGGGCATTAAAACCGGTGGATACCCGTCCAAAAATCCGAACGTGAAACTGGTACCCGCTGACTTTCTGATTAACGAAAAAGGCCACATTGCTGACTGTTGGTATGGCCGGGATACCAGCGATCACATTCCGCTGAAGCGTTTGCAGGCATTTATCGATTCCCCGCCCAAAACCGGTTTGGATGCTATTGGAGCCAATGCGGCTTAACCCATAA
>NZ_JBBECH010000097.1:0-1555 GCF_040881935.1 Saccharospirillum sp.
TTGAAGTTATTCTTCCTAGCGCACTTCAAACTTAACAGTGAACTGTCACCGACACTTCCCTGCAGTTGGGAACCGGGGTTCGGTCCGTGCCGGGAAACCTTTCATACCCCGGGAACTTCCAGCAACACATGCCGGACATCATCGGCTGGTTCAAGCACAATCCGGCCGGGGATACCGGTGGCTGACGCCTGATGAAATGACGATTTATCAGGCTACGTCGCATGTTCGATATAATGGGCAGACTTTCTTAATCACCTGCAGCGAAATGCTCCATCTGATCTTTATAGGCCTTCAAAAAACCAGGGCGTGCTGTCGTGCGGGCAACATAATTACTGCAAGCCGGGTAGTCCGCTAACCCGTCAAAGCGGTCAACAAGGCGCAGGACATCTGCCATTAGTATGTCTGCGACAGAGAAAGACTCAGCGAGCCATTTTCGTCCCTTTAGCACGGCCTCCATACGCTGGAGGCGCGCCTGAAGAAATCCATCCAGATGCGTTCTTCCTGGCGTTTCCGTATCGTCTCCGGAGAACTTGAACAGAGACCAGGGCAGACTGGCCGCTTCAACCGAGTTAAGCGCAGCGAAGAGCCACTCTATAACCTCACTCCTGACGCGAGGGTCAGTCATTATGAGCTTGTCGCTGCGCTCACCCAGGTGAAGCAATATCGCGCCACTTTCGAATATGGAAAGATCACCATCACTCAACCAGGGCACCTGCCCAAAGGGCTGGTGTGAGAAATGGTCGTCACCCCGGTCGCGAAAAGACACACTGTTCACACGGTAGGGTAACTCCGCCTCTTCCAGAGCCCAGCGCACACGAAGGTCGCGTACATAACCCCGGGGCAGCTCCGGAACCCAATCAAAGGTGGTTAGGACTAACTCAGCCATTAGATCTCTCCCTTTTCGAAAACGATATCGACTGCGCTTATTTCCCGAGTTTCAGTGCGCAATCTCTAAAATTTCATTTTGAACGTCAATTACCGATAGTCAAATTTCAAACTCTACGGCAAGGAGTCGTCCCGCAAGCCCACGAATCGACAAAAGAGGCGAAAAAATAGCAGATTTAAACGACACACAGCTGGAGAGTCCCCAGGTTGACAGGATTCAGCATGGCCTTATCACCATACAGGCATCAACGCAAAACAGCCCCCACCGGATCTTTAACGACTGCATATACATAGTCACCACCCTTCCCTTTTGCTGGCTTGTGCCGTCGTCAGCTTTGCCATACATCAGCACGCTCCCCTCCAGAATTTCCGCGCGCTCGCCCAGGCCGATGATGGGAATGCCTAGGTTGTTCATCAGGTCCGCTTCAAAATTAATACCGCGAAAAACCACCTCTCAGATAGAACAGAAGCTGCTACTATCAAACCGTTCACCAATCATCGTCGTAGCCTCAACGTTATTTGTAAGGATATATCATGAAACACATTCTCCTCGCCGGACTGACCATGTTACTGATCTCAGCCTGTGCCACCAGCCCAACGGGCCGTTCGCAACTAATGCTGATATCGCCGGACATGGCCATCAGCGAGTCAAAGGCGGCCTATTTGAGTA